>NZ_JBBMMD010000077.1:0-27033 GCF_037844525.1 Tepidibacter sp. Z1-5
TCAAAATATCGTTGTATTCGCGGTATTTGTATAGATAGTTTTTAATAACCCACAGACCCTAAAAAAATAACCCAGATTTCGTTTGTACGAAATCTAGGTAGCTAATATTTCAATGACCTTTATTTTTTAGTTTATGCATTTATGAATAACTGAATTGTTAGAGATAGAGTAAAAGTAGTTAAATAGGGCAAATATAAACAGAGGGATAATATAGGAAATCTAAACTTAGAAGTAGTAGGAGGGCATAATGGAAAATAATACAATTGAAATTATTGAATACGATAGAAAGTATAAAGATGAATATATTAATCTTAATATGAAATGGTTATTGAAGTATGACTTATTGGAGGATAAGGATGAGATAATAATTCAAAATGTTGAAAGAGAAATTTTAGATAAGAATGGAAAAGTTTACTTGTTAAGAACAAATAAAGAAGAAATAATAGGAACTGTTGGTTTACGTCCGATATCAGATAAAACGGTTGAAATTTTAAAACTAGCAGTAGATAGTAATTTCAAAGGATTGGGGCTAGGGAGAAGATTAATGGAAAAAGCTATTGAGGAGTCATATAATTTAGGATACAAAAATATAGCTTTGTATACAAATAGCAAATTAAAAGCTGCGATTGGACTATATAAAAAACTAGGTTTTAAAAAAGTAGCGTTAGATGATAGTCACTACGAAGAGGTAGATATGAAAATGATTTATGAAGTAAAAAGAATAAAAAAATAGAAATAAAGCGATTAAATTTAATCGCTTTATTTCTATTTTTTTATATTATTCATAATATGATTTGCAAATTCTTTTGCTTTTGAATCTATATCATTTACATTTAGTATACTCTTTGGATCATTTGCTGTTGCCATTAAAGAAAAATTAGGTGGCATATGAAAGCCTTTGTTTATATTCAAAGCCCCTATAAGTTGTTTTGCTACTGAGTCACTTCCTGAATTTCCAGATACTATTATAGAAAATATGGTTTTGTCATAAAAGTTCATTTTTCTATAAAGAACTGTGAGTCTATTTATAACTGCCATAAGTTTTGCTGATATAGAGTCGTTGTAGTTTGGACATATCCATATTATGCAATCAGCTTTTTTTATGCTAGGTAAGAGCTCTTTGGTTATAGTTCCTCCGTAAAAACAACTGTCGTTTTCGCTGTAGTGTTTACATGCTATATAAGAACATCCCTTACAATCTGTTATTGTTCCGTTTTCAACGTGAAATTCGTTTATTGTGCAGTTATTTAGATTTTCTTTCACCATATTCCAAAGCATCAATGTATTAGATGTTTTATAAGAGCTTGCGTGAAGTGCTAGTATATTTGGAGTTTCTATAGTTTTGTAGTGTTTTTTCATAAAATTTTTAATTAGTTTTTTAGATAGATGAAAATATATATTATCAAGCTCAAGTCTTAATCTTTTTTTCCAAGTCATAAAGTTATTTAAATCTTTGGTAGCTTCAATTAGGGGGTGTCCAATGAATGAACACCCTATTTGATTTAGTAGAAATATTATATTTTGAGATGAACTCTTTGTGTATAATTCATTTGGACTTTGAACTATTAATATTGCACTTGAATTACTTAAAGAGTTTTTCCCTTTTTTATATAATTTAGATATTATAGAGAATAAAGTATTGTTAAACCCACAATCATCAATTTCTAATGCAAATAATATTTTTTTATTTCTAAGATCGGGTAAGTTTAAGTCATCTTCAATCCATACAGTATTTAAATCATTAGTTAGACTATATATAAATGATTTGAATGCTTTTGATGCACTTGGGATTACAATATAAAGAGTATCCATAATAACACTTCCCTCGATTAAATATTAGAATTTGAAGCAATCTATATCATTTAAATCTTTGTAAGTATTCTTTATTCTATTCAACAATTGTTCTGGAAGATGTAGCATTTCTATTTCGACTCCTGATTGTGTCAATCTGTTCTTAGATCCTATAAAAACATTTCCCATATAAGTTGAGCTATAGTTCCAATTACCCTTCATAGTATTTATAAGTGATAGAGCGGCTGATGATAAAGCTGGAGCAATATAAGGTTTAAATCCAGTATTTCTAACGTCTATATTTGCATTTATAGCTTTATTAGTGAGATTTAGAGATAATTCTTCATTGTAGTTATTTATACTATTGGCTATTATAAGACCTTTTCCGTGAGGTCCGAATGCTCTTCCTTCATTTATATAATTTTCTGTATTAGAATATTTTTTAGAATAATATATAGCTCTGGCATTCATAACTCCAAGACCATATCCTCTGACTTGATCTGAACTTAGACCAAGAAAATCTAAATTTCCATTTTCATCCTTATTACTAGATATAAATGCAACCTTGCAAAGTGGATCAACAGGGTCTGATACCACTGAAAAAATTCCCTTAAAACTAGAATCACGAGCTTTTCTTGCGTAGTGACTGACTATTTTTGCATTTTCTTCAAATTGAATCATTCTAACATCTGACACCTCTGATCCCACAGGAGGTATGCCTTTTGACGCGCAAAATACGAACATATCACAGTTGAACAATTCATCTTCTTCTATTATATTTACTTGGGGCATAGACTTTTCAGAAAACGGATCTATTATTTGGTTCATCTCATACTCTAATCTTTGAAGATTGTCTTTATTTAATCCGTATAAACCTATAGAGTTTATAGTATCTCCACCTAAAAGTTTAAGACCTATCAACATAGTAGATCCTACATCACCAAGACCTACTATGTTAACTTTCCATGATTTGGGGAAAGTATGATTTATTAAATCTTTCCAATCGGTGTGATTTGTATTTATGCCCATAACTTTTCTATCGTTTATTTTATCCATTATCCATAGAGGAGTGTTACAATTAAAATCATCACAGATATTTATTAAATTTATATTTTCTTCTTTTAAATAAAGTAAACTAGGATGTGATATACAAAATATTCTTCTTGAGTTTAATGGATTTAATTTATTTAAAAAATATATAATATCTTCGTTATTCATGGCTTCAGTTTCTGATATTTCATCTAAATCGTAATTAAAGTTTGAAAATAGTACTTTATCATCTAATTTATAAAAAAACATTTAATCATCTCCAATTCTAAACTATTATATTTTCCATACGTTTTAAAAGTTCTAAGTCGTTTTCTAAATAATGAGATGGATTTAAATTTAAATCATAATTCATATTTTTACCGTGGTCAACGTATCTAGGAGATTTCAAGACTTCTCCTAGATGATTTAAAGTGAGCTTGCGTTTGTGTATCTTTTCGTATTCTTTTTCTATAGCTTTTAGTATATCTATAGAGTTTTGGATACAAACTTTTGATAGTTCGTATAAAGATGTTTTAGATGCATTTTTGACAAAAGACAAAGAGGTATAAGGAAATATCAAATTAATAGAAGGAATTAGATTTCTTTCAGGAGCGACTCCTCTCCACAGAGTATCTCCTCCTATAAATGGGTACATAGCATTTTCATTAAACCATAGTCTGAGATTTGGAATGAAATAAGCACAATCTATAGACCTATCTTGAATATCCATAAGCTCCTTTCCTCTACCTGATAGTATACCAACTATAATTTTATTAACATTTACATTTTGTTTCTTTAATATAGGATCTATAGCTTTTATTCTATACCCTTTATTCAAAATGTCATCTATAAGAATTACATTTCTATCAAATGATGATATTGTTTTAATCTGACTTTGAAGATCCAGGTAGTAAGGGTATGAAGCAATAGAAAAATCAGTCAAGCTAGGATTGAATAATTTTTCTGTATGAAGAGATTTAGTAACGGTGTTTGGGACTACAACTCCTTTTAATAGGTTACCAAATGGAACACACATAGAATCTCCTAGTTTTCTAGGTTTTAAGCTTATAGGTGGTACGTTGTTTTCCTTACATACCTTTCGTATTAAATTCTCATATAAAATTTTTTTGTCAAAAGACAAGACAAGATTTCCAGGATAAATACCGCTAAGTGCTTCTTGTAGTTTTTTTCTGGATTTCAATATGGTTTTTTTTACGTTATTACTATCTACAAATGGAGTCTTTATAAATGATTCAACATCCAAGGTCAACACACAAGGATTTGTCATATTAACTATGTAAATAGGGTCTAAATCTTCATCTGATACTTCTAAAAATCCCTGAAGCTTTAATGTGTCATGAGCCGATTTAGTCAAACTGTAATTATTATTATCCTTGTATATAGCATAAGTATAGTCTCTTTTAATGCAAAAAGATAAAACTTCTGTTATTAATATTTGTTCTAAATTTTCTATTTCATAGTCTTTTATACAGGATATATAGTCTATTACAACTGCTTTTCCTATTACATTTTGGCGTACGTATTCAGATGTATTGTGATTTTTAAATTCTTTATAAAGCATACTCCAATTTAATTGATGGAATAAGCAAAATCCTAATATTTTATTATTTTTATTAGAGTCTTGTATAGATAAGATCTTGGTGTTACACATTTTTAAATTATTATAAAGTTTTTTTATATTGTAATTATTGTCATTGAAAAATTCTAAATCTATTCTGTCTATCAAATCTTCAGATATATCAGTATCTATATTTATATCTATAGACATAGTTTTCATAAGTGCTTTGTATTGAGGTTCTCTTTGGTACAATCCTTTTTCGTATATATACTTTTGTGCAAGCGGATCTAAAAGTTCTGAAATATCTCTATCTTCGTCTATATAATCTCTTATTTGTGTAGAGCTTACATCTTCGTATTGAGCGGGTAAATTAAGTAATATAGCATTTTTTTCAAGATTATCTATTTGAGACTTAAGCTTATCATCAAGAATATTAGAATCTTTGATATTTCTTTTGAAAATTATATGAGAAAAATTGTGTATAGAATAATCAGAAACAGGTTTTTTGTATGCTGAGGCATTAAGGATTACATCACTTCCTATTACTATAGAAATATCAGATTCAGGGAAACTCTCACTAAGTATTTTTAAATCATTAGGATTTGAAATATTAACAGGGATATCCTCAGGATATAAATAAATATTAGGCTCATTAGCTATAGACATATTTATTATATTTCGCCTAAATAAATTAGGTTGAGCCTTCTTAGACCAAGAAAATTCATCTACAGAAAGATAAACCTCAAATCCTAAATTTTGTATAGCTTTAGCAATTTCTTTGTGACCAATAGAGAAAGGGTCGAAGGTTCCTGGAAAAAAAGCTATTTTAGAAGGAATATTTATTGATATATCCTTATTTGCAAATGTGTATTCATTTATAAATCTATATACTTGATTTAAGGTTGCTGCATTAGTAAGAAATACTATATCCTTTGATTCGACTGAATCTATTAAAACCAACAGCTTTTTAGCTATAAGCTTAAATATGTTTTTCTTGTTTTCAATATGAAGTCTTTTAGAAGCAAATATATGTCTTCCTATGACTTTGAATGAAGTTTGCTTAACATGATAATCATAATGAGCAAGTCCATTCAACAAAATACCTAAGATTTTTATAAGTCTTTTATTTGATATATCTTCATTTTCAGAGAATCTATCCTTGTATTTAGGATAATTCTTTAAAGTTATCCCTACGGTTTCAAGAACTAATGATGTTATTTGGTTGTTTGATTGTTTTATCTTTTGAGTAAAATCATCTATAATTTCATCTAATTCAATTGGTTGAAGATAAAGTATAATCTCACCTAAATAATCAGGTATATATTTGCTAAATTGGTATTTCTCTATCTCAAGAGACCTAAGTAGCTCTATTGAAATATCATTTCTTTCTTCGAGTGAGAGGTAAGGCATTATTGTTATTATATTTTTTCCGGCAGTATTTCTAACACTTTCTATACTGCTAACTTTTAATAAGTTACAAAAATGCATAGCAGTATAAGCCATATTGTTTAAATTTTTCACATTATATTCAAATAATAAATCTATATTGATTTTTTTTATAATCCAAGGAGTTAAAGTTTTTAAGTTACTTAGAAATACACTTCCTATTTTAGATTCATCACTTAAATAAAATGATCTGTACTTGTTCAAAGTAGTATTATTTAAGTTTAATTTAGTTGAAATTTTAAATTTTAAGAAATTTTCTGCTGATATTGTAGATTTAAATATATTTGTTTCAAAGAAATCATTTATACTTTTGTTTGAATTGAAATTATTATTTTCTTTATTTAAAATAATATAGATTATGTTTAAAGCGGATATTCTTATATTGTCGTTATTACTGTTCAAAGATGATAATATATAGTCTATAAGTACAAAATCATTATCTGTTATAGGTATATATTTTATTGCATTTATTAGATAAAGTTGAATGCTGTTATTTTTATTAAAGTATTTTTTATAATATTTAAATACTATATTTTTATAGGTTTTGATTTGAGATTCATTACAATTACTAAATAATGAAGAAAACATAACTGATATATTATATCCTATCCATTTTTTATGAATATCTATTATCTTATGATCTGGATTTATGAATAAGTTTAAGTAATCGCATAAAAGAGAATAGCTAGTAGTAAGAGGATTATTTAATTTAACATCACTAGGTATTTCTTTTCTGTAATTTTCATCAAATACTGCTATTAAATTGCCTATTAAATATGCACATTGTTTTCTTATATCCTCATCAGGATGAACTAAATTTTCATATAAAAATTTTAGCATTACTATTTTTTGGTTTTGAGTTAAATAAGTTGAATACTCTTCAAAAACTTGAAGATATTTTCTTATATTATCTCCATCATTCTCACTTCTAGCAAGTTCTAATATGTAATTAAGGGAATGTTCATTTCTAAGTTTGTGCATTAAATTTATATTATGATGAACTGATAGATATTTTATGTTGTCTATTATTTTATTTCCAGTTATTAAAGAGTAGTATGGTGTTTTTGTTTTATCTTTTAGGTCTTCATATCCTAAATCTACACCTATATGAATTAAATAATTTTCAAAATCCTTAAGCTTTGCATAGACTTTTGAATATCTTTTTTTCTTTAAATCATCTACATTATCAAGTTTTTGAAGTATAATATTAAAAGATTCGTTTAAGCTAAATATACTCATTTGGAAATTATCGTTGTTTTTAACGCGAAAATCACAGTATATAAGTATTAAAGATTCTATAGATAGATTTTCAAGCTCAAGATCCCAAACAGAGTGATTAAGAGCTATATGACCAATGTATGTTATGTGATGTTTTTTAAACCATTTATCGGTATAATAATAGTGTAAATAAGGAACGCGTTTTGATTCTATTTTTTTACATCCAAATTTTCCTAGATCATGACCAGCAGCACTTCCAGAAACTCTTCCTAAGTCTATTGGAATTCCAGCTTTTTTTATTTGTCTCGCTATATTAAGAGCTAGATGGTGTACTCCGCATATGTGATCTAGTGTATTGTGATTTAGTATTTCTTGGTTTAGCTTCATCATTTCATATATGTATTCATTATTGAAATATTTTAAAAAACGAGTGTACTCTGATTGTGTATCAAGTGAATCAATTTCGTCCTGATATAAGAAATTTAAAGGATATTGTATATAAAAGCTTGAATTATTAAATAACTTTTCGTATTTGCAAAATACTCTAATAATTTCTATATATATATTGCAAGCAACTTTTATAGACTCACAAATATCTGATGGGTCTATTTCTACAGAATCTGGAAATGATTTGTATAAAATCATATTGTAGGTGTAGTTTAGCCAATCTGATTTACTTAAATTGGGATGAATATTGTCTAATATATTCTGACAGAGAGTTAATATAGATTTACATGTATAGTCTTCATTTTTTATCATATTATTTATATTTGCTATAAATAAATAATTGTCTATATTATTTTTTAAAAATGAATGTGATATCTTATTTGAAAAATCTAGATTTAATATAGAATCTAGTATTTCTTTGTGTATATCTATTACAATATCTTTTTTCATAAATTAAACACCTCCATACGATAAAATTTGATATGTAGCATTATACGAATTTTAGTATTTTAGATAATTATACTATGTATTATTGACTCTAAATATAGTAAAATACATATAATTTAAATTATATGTATAAAAATTCGCTTCATGCTAACGCATAGCTCATGTAGCCAACGAGTCCTAACGGGCTCCGTTGCTCAAAAATAGTTGCTAATTTAGATCTTAAATCCATATTAGATATAGCTTGAGAGTTATATAATTTCAATATAGATAGAATAATAATCTTGACACGAACATAGGTTTTGTGTAGTGTAAAATAGGAAATTAAAAATAGAAGGTGGTAATATATATGAACAAAAACAACGACTATGGAAATAATAGTATATCATCTCTTAAGGGGGCAGACAGAGTTAGATTAAGACCTAGTGTAATATTTGGCTCAGATGGTATTGAAGGATGTAAGCACTCTGTATTTGAAATATTATCAAATTCTATAGATGAGGCAAGAGAAGGCTTTGGAAATATAATTGAAATAACAAGATGTATCGATAATTCTATAATAATAAAGGATAGAGGAAGAGGAATACCTCTTGATTATAATGAAAAAGAAGATAGATATAACTGGGAATTAGTATTTTGTGAATTGTATGCAGGTGGTAAGTATAAAAATAATTCAGGTGAAAACTATGAATTTAGTTTAGGTCTTAATGGATTGGGAAGCTGTGCTACTCAATATAGTTCAGAATATATGGATGTTACGGTGTATAGAGACGGATATAAGTATGACCTTCATTTTGAAAAAGGTGAGAATATAGGAGGTCTTAAAAAAGAAAAGTGTGATTATGAACATACAGGGACTATAATAAAGTGGAAGCCTGATATAGATGTATTTACTGATATAAAAATAGATATAGATTATTATAAAGATATAATTAAAAAACAGGCTATAGTAAATTCAAATCTTAAATTCAATATTTATGATGAAGAAACTGATAATAATTACGAATACTGTTATGAAAATGGTATTTTGGATTATATAGATGAGGTAAACAATTCAAAAGGATTTACTGGTGTACAATTATATGAAGATGAAAGACGCGGTAGAGATAGAGAGGACAAGCCTGAGTATAAACTTAAAGTTCAGGTAGGGTTTTGTTTTAATAATGAAATTAATTTAATTGAATATTATCATAACTCTAGTTTTTTAGAATATGGAGGATCTCCTGATAAGGCAGTTAAGAATGCATTTATATATATGATAGATAAGTATTTGAAAGATAATAATAAATACAACAAAGGGGAGAAAAAGATAAGTTTTGTAGATATATCGGATAGTTTAATATTAGTTACGAATTCGTTTTCTACAATTACAAGTTATGAAAATCAAACCAAAAAATCTATAACTAATAAATTCATACAAGAATCTATAACTGATTTATTAAAAGAAAAATTAGAGATATATTTTATAGAGAATAAACTAGAGGCAAATAAAATATGTGAACAAGTTTTGGTTAATAAAAGAAGTAGAGAAAGAGCTGAAAAAACTAGAATAAATATTAAGAAGCAGTTAGGTGGAAATATAGATATAAAAAATAGAGTAAAAAAGTTTGTTGATTGTAGAACTAAGGATGTTAGTAAAAGAGAATTATTCATAGTTGAGGGAGATTCTGCACTTGGTTCTTGTAAAATGGGAAGAAATGCAGAATTTCAAGCTATAATACCTGTTAGAGGTAAGATACTTAACTGTCTTAAAGCTGACTATGATAAAATATTCAAAAGTGATATAATAACAGATTTATTAAAGGTTCTTGGTTGTGGTGTTCAAATAGAGTCTAAGCACAATAAAGATTTGAATACATTTGATATAAATAATTTAAATTGGGATAAGGTAATAATATGTACCGATGCAGATGTAGATGGATTCCAAATTAGAACACTTATACTTACAATGCTTTATAGACTCGTACCTATGTTAATAGAACAAGGAAAGGTATATATAGCTGAATCGCCATTATTTGAAATAAATACATCGAGAAAAACTTATTTTGCTTATAATGAAAAAGAAAAAAATAATATATTATCTAAGATAAAGAGTAAATATACTATACAAAGGTCAAAGGGACTTGGAGAAAATGAGCCTGAGATGATGTGGCAAACTACTATGAATCCTGAAAGTAGAAGACTTATTCAGGTGCTTCCTGAAGATGTTGAAAAAACACAATTTGTATTTGATATGTTACTAGGGGACGATATCAAAGAAAGAAAAAGATTCATAGCTGAGTATGGACATAACTATATGGATGTGACAGATGTTAGTTAAGGGGAGTGAAGATTTATGATTGAAAATATAGAAAAACAAAATATTACAAAAACACTAGAAGAAAATTATATGCCGTACGCTATGAGTGTAATAGTATCAAGAGCTATTCCTGAAATAGATGGGTTTAAACCTAGTCATAGAAAGTTACTGTATACTATGTATAAAATGGGACTTTTAAATTCAAATAAAACAAAGTCGGCAAATGTTGTTGGACAGACTATGAAGTTGAATCCTCATGGAGATATGGCAATATATGAGACGTTAGTTAGGCTTACAAGAGGAAATGATTCGCTACTTCATGCGTTTATAGATTCTAAAGGAAACTTTGGTAAAAAATATTCTAAGGATATGAGTTTTGCAGCACCTAGATATACAGAGGTAAAATTAGACGATATATGCAAAGAAATTTTTAAGGATATAGATAAAAATACTGTGAAGTTTGTAGATAACTATGATGGTACTTTAAAGGAGCCTGTGCTTTTACCTACAACGTATCCTAATGTACTTGTAAATGCAAATCAAGGTATAGCTGTTGGTATGTCGAGTAGTATATGTAGCTTTAATTTGGAAGAAGTATGTACTGCTACTATTAATTATATTAAAAATGAAGATATTGATATAAGTGATTATATAAAGTCTCCAGATTTTTCAACCGGTGGATATATAATATATTCAAAAGATCAAATGAGAAAGATATATGAAACCGGAAGAGGGAGTTTTAAATTAAGAGCTAAGTATAGATATGACAAAAAAAATAATTGCATAGAAATATATGAAATTCCTTATACAACTAATATAGAGACTATAATAGATAAGATAATAGATTTAGTCAAGGAAAATAAAATAAAAGAAATAGCAGATGTCAGAGATGAAACGGATTTAAATGGTCTTAAGGTAACTGTTGATTTAAAAAGAAACACAGATGTAGACTTACTTATGAATAAGCTTTACAAGATGACTACTCTTGAAGATAGTTTCTCTTGTAATTTTAATATGTTAATAAATGGACAGCCAAAGGTATTAGGTATAAAGAGCGTTTTAAAAGAATGGATTAATTTTAGAGTAGAATGTATAAAAGGATATCTAGAATATGATATAGAGAAAAAGACAGATAGACTTCATCTTCTTTTAGGGCTTGAAAAGATTCTTCTTGATATAGATAAGGCTATTGATATAATTAGAAATACTAAAGAGGATAAATTGGTTATACCTAATCTGATGAAAGGTTTTGGCATAGATGAAATTCAGGCTGAATATATAGCTGAGATAAAGCTTAGAAATTTAAATAATGAATATATATTAAAGCAGTTAAACAATATAAAGACTTTACAGTCTGATTTAAAAAATCTTAATGAAACAATTCAAAGTGAGAAAAAAATAAAGAATATAATAATAAATGACTTAAAAGAGGTTTCTAAAAAATACAAAAAACCTAGAAAAACAGAAATAATAAGTGGTGATGATATAAAAGAAATAAAAGATGAACATTTAATAGATGACTATAATGTTAAATTATTTTTGACTAATGAAAATTACTTTAAGAAGATATCTCTTGCCTCTTTGAGATCTTTTTCAGAGCAAAAGCTTAAAGATGAGGACTTTATAATACAAAAAATAAATGCTAATAATAAGGAAGAGATTCTTCTTTTTTCAAATAAACAGAACTTATATAAATTAAAAGTTTATGAGATTGCTGATTGTAAAGCTAGTTCTTTAGGGGAGTATTTAACTAATTTATTAAAGTTAAAAGAAGATGAAAATATTATATATATGTGTCTTTCTAATAATTATGAAGGGTATATGCTTTATTGCTTTAAGGATGCAAAAATAGCTAAAACTCATATTGAAAATTATAAGACTAAGACTAATAGAAGAAAGTTAGTAAAAGCTTATTCTGATAAGTCAGAACTTGTTCGTATGCTTTTTATAAAGGATGATGTTGATTTAGAACTTTATAAAAATAATAAAAAATTCTCTACTATAAATACTAAGGATATAGAGCTTCAATCTACTAAGACTTCTAAAGGTATAGAAGTTTTAAAGCTTGGAAAGAGAAGTCATATGACTGATGTTAAAATATTAGATTAAAAAAATACGCCATGCCATGGCGTATTTTTTAATTTCTAAGGAACTTATATGATTTTGAATCTAATAGATAACATTTATTAAAAATCTACACTTGCAACTATTTTGAGCAACGAAGCCCGGAGGGCTCGTTGGCGACATGAGCCATGCGTTAGCATGAAGCGAATTTTAAATAGAAGTTTCGGTTATTAGTTTATCAACGGCAACTTGTACTTTATTAGAAGAATCCGTTTGAGCTTTTGAAAGATTTTTTAGTTTATCTACTTCATTAGATATGGTTTTTATCTCATCTGTTATTTTTCCAAGTATTTCATTAATTTCTCTAGCAAATCCCTCACTATTTGTAGCGAGCTTTTGAACTTCATTTGCAACTACAGAAAATCCTTTTCCAGCTTGACCAGCTCTAGCAGCTTCTATAGTAGCGTTTATACCTAGTATTTTAGTTTGATGAGCTATTTTATTTACATACTTTATTATTTTATCAGTATCTTGTATGTGTGTTATAGAAGTTTTAGTAGAATTTAAAAGTGTATCGCTTATACCATGCATATTATCTATTGACAATGATATGTCGTCTAATTCAGTTTTTACTATAGTTGAAGTATTTCTAATTATGGAAATATGGTTGTTAAGTTGAGATAGAGTATCTATATTTCTATCTACTAGAGTCATTACTAAAAGAGCTCCAGTAGAATCTATTATAGTGCATTTATGACTAAATTTTTCTTGTAATAATTTAATAACGTTATTATTTCCAGTAGCTTCTATTATTATATCAACATTGTGATTAGTTAAATCATCTATAGATTGTGAATAATCTATACCTAAATTTTTACAAAGAACTATACCTGGTGCATCTAAATTTCTATCTATAACTAAAGATATATTTATAGAATCCACATCGTTTATTGCTTGTATAATATTTTTGCCACCTGTTCCTGCTCCAATTAATGCTATATTCAAGATAAAAAACCCCCTAAGTAGAATAAAATTTAACATATTAATTCTATAATATATTGGGTTATAAGGCAATAAATAATAAAAACATAATATTTAGAAGATTGCAAAAAAACAAATGGGTTTAAAAAAACATTGGTTTGAAAATGGAAAAAGTTTAATTTGCTATGAAAATTTGAAATAATTAGAAAATTAAGAATAATTGATTGACTTTAATTGTATATTAAAGTATAAAGAGATTAATTGAATAGTTCGGATGAAGATAATGAAAAAGCGTTATCAGACGATCCTCTGGAGAGACTCAATAGAGAGCACCGAAGGGGAAAGCTAATAGAAATATTAGTCAAACTCTCAGGTAAAAGGACAGAGATTATTCTTATCGGAATAAATCCCAGAGGTCAAATCTTTATGATTTGACTTTTTTGATTTCTCTTCTTTACATCTTTTTGTTTTACTTATCATTTAAGATTTCAGTTTTACTTTTCAATGTTTTATAATTTCAAGTTTTGTTTTTGCATCAAAGAATCAAAAAAATTTAAAAGGAGGAATCATATGGAACATATAGTCGGCATTATAAATGGATTGATTTGGAGCAAAGCACTTATTATTCTATGTTTAGGAGCTGGGATATACTTTTCTATCAGAACTCGTTTTTTACAAGTTAGACTTATCAAGGATATGGTAAGATTATTATTTGGTGGATCCTCGTCAGAAAAAGGTGTGTCTTCGTTCCAAGCATTTGCACTATCTGTATCGGGTCGTGTAGGAACTGGAAATATAGCGGGTGTTGCAACTGCTATAGCCATGGGAGGACCAGGAGCACTATTTTGGATGTGGATAATAGCATTTTTAGGAGCAGGTTCAGCTTATGTTGAGGCTACTTTAGCTCAAATATATAAGGTTGAACAAGATGGAGAGTATCGTGGAGGACCAGCATATTATATAGAAAAGGGAATGAATAATAAATGGTATGCTACTATATTTGTAGTTGCAACTATAATAGCAATGGGATTTTTCTTACCAGGAGTTCAGTCTAATAGTATAGCAGCAGGACTTAATAATGCATTTGGAATAAATCCTATAGTGACAGGAATAATACTAGTTGTATTTTTAGGACTTATAATATTTGGTGGAGTTAAGCGTATAAGTAAAGCAGCTGAAATAATAGTACCTGTTATGGCTACTGGTTATATATTGGTTGCACTTATCATAATAATTGTAAATATATCTCAATTACCATCAGTTATAGTATTAGTATTTAAGAGTGCATTTGGAGCACAGCCTGCATTTGCTGGTATACTAGGTCTTGCTATTTCTTGGGGAGTTAAGCGTGGTATTTATTCAAATGAGGCGGGTCAAGGAACTAGCCCACATGCAGCAGCAGCGGCTGAAGTTTCACATCCTGCAAAGCAAGGATTAGTTCAAGCATTTTCAGTATATATAGATACTTTATTCGTTTGTTCAGCTACTGGATTTATGATTTTAATTACTGGTATGTACAACATTTATGATGGAGCTGGAGGATTTATAGCTAATAATTTAGGAGATGTTGAAATAGGTCCTATATATACACAAAGAGCTGTTGAAACATTGTTCCCATCTTTTGGTAGTGCATTTGTTGCGATAGCTTTATTCTTCTTTGCTTTTACTACTTTAATGGCATATTATTATATTGCTGAAACTAATGTTGCTTATTTAATTAGAAAAAGTAATAACAAATCATTAATAAATGTTTTAAGATTTGCAATGCTTTTAACTACTTTTTATGGAGCTATAAGAACTGCAAATTTAGCATGGGCTTTAGGAGACGTAGGTGTTGGAACAATGGCTTGGTTAAATGTTATAGCAATACTTATAATGGCAAAACCTGCTCTTATAGCACTTAAAGACTATGAAGACCAAATGGCAGAAGGAAAAGACCCTGTATTCAATTCAAAAAAACATGGTATAGAAAATGCAGAGTTTTGGGAAAATACTAACCATAACGTTACTAAATAATAAAAAGACCCCGTACGGGGTCTTTTTTGCTATTCTATTTCCTTTTTAAATTCTTCAAATCCAACTCTATCTATATATGATCCTAATCTCTCATGTTTTAGTGCATTCTTAGAGTATACCTTGACTACCTTATCTATTATTTTGAATACTTCATCTTCATCAACATGTTCAAATAAAGTATTGCTTAATCTAGGCTTTAAGCCTCCTTTTCCTCCAACTTGAATCCTGAATCCTTTAGGCGTACCCATTATACCAATATCTCTAAAATGATTATCTGCACATGAATTTGGACATCCGCTAACCCCTATTTTAAGCTTATTTGGAAGATTCATTCCGTGATATAGTTCATCTAATTTCATACCTACTCCTACTGAATCTTGTTGTCCTCTTTTACAAAATGTTGTTCCAGGACAGAACTTAACACTTCGTACACAAAGTCCTATAGCAGCCCCTGGCTTCATTTCTAAATCTTCCCAGGCATTATCTATATCATCTTCTTTAAGACCTACAATTGCTATTCTCTGAGATGATGTTACTTTTACTGCCTGTGCATTGTATTTATCAGCAGTATCTGCAATTTTTCTTAAGGTGTCAGTTGATATAATTCCTCCAGGTAGATGTGGTGCTATTGCATAAGTTTCTTTGTCTCTTTGAAGGACAGCTCCTTTTTCTAATAAATCTTTTTTAGACATAAAAATCCCCTTTCTAAATAAATAATAAAAATATTACCTAATATATTATTCCCCAAAAATTAGTTGCAAAACAGAAAAATTTCAAAAAAAGAATAATTCATATGTTGAATATTCAATTAAGTGTTGCATTTCATAAATTTAATTGGAATTATTAATATAATATGCATTAAAACATATAGTACATGCATATCTATATATTAACAAATTAAAAGGGGGTTAAAAATGATTAAGAAGATTTTAGCCATATTTATGGCAACAGTTATGATTATAGGACTTGTTGGCTGTGGTCAAGTAGCTGAAAAAAAAGAAGGTTTTAAAATTGGAATTATGACAGGCACAGTATCTCAAGGTGAAGAGGAGTATAGAGCAGCAGAAAAAATGAAGAAAAAATATGGTGATATGATAGTTCTTCAAACATATCCTGATAACTTTATGAAAGAACAAGAAACAACTATAGCAAATGTTATGAGCATGGCAACAGATCCAGAAGTTAAAGCGATTGTTATAGTTCAAGGTATACCAGGGGTATCAGCAGCTATAGATAAGGCTAGAGAAATAAGACCAGATATGCTATTCATAGTTGGTGTTCCAGGAGAAGATCCAGATATGATAGCATCAAAAGCTGATGTAGTATTTCAAGCAGATGAACTTGGAATGGGAACTACTATAGCAGAACAAGCTAAAAAAATGGGTGCTACAAAACTTGTTCACTATTCTTTCCCAAGACATATGTCGTATCAATTACTTGCCATGAGAAGAGATTTACTTAGAGAAACTTGCAAAAAGTTAAATATGGATTTTGTAGATGCAACAGCTCCAGATCCAACAGGAGATGCAGGTGTTCCTGGAGCACAGCAATTTATATTAGAAGATGTTCCAAGAAAAGTTGCTGAGCTTGGAAAAGATACAGCATTCTTTAGTACTAACTGTTCTATGCAAGAGCCACTTATAAAAGCTGCCTTAGAACAAGGTGCTATATATCCACAACCATGTTGTCCATCTCCATACCATGCATTCCCAGGAGCATTAGGAATTCAAATACCTGATGATAAAAAAGGTGATATTGATTATGTAGTTGGAGAAATTAAATCTAAGATAGCTGAAAAAGGTGGAACAGGTAGATTCTCTACATGGCCAGTTCCTGTTAATATGATGTTTGTTGAAAGCGGAGTTGAGTACGCTAAAGCATTCTTAGAAGGAAATACTAATGGTAAGGTAGATAAAGCTAAAATAGAAGAAATATTTAAGAATGTATCAGGCATGGAAATGAAATTAAGTACATTTACGAATGAAAGTACAGGAAATACATTTGACAATTTCTTTATGGTACTTTCAGATTATATAACTTTCTAAATAAGGATATTAAATATAGGGTTGCCTTTTTATGGCAACCTTAATTTACATATAAGGGGGATTTGGGTTGAGTGAAGAATATGTCATTCAAATGAAAAACATTAAAAAAGATTATTTCGGTAACCAAGTTTTAAAGGGAATAAATTTATCAGCTAGAAAAGGAGAAATACACGCTCTTTTAGGAGAAAATGGGGCTGGTAAATCTACACTTATGAACATATTGTTTGGGATGCCTGTTATTCATTCTACTGGTGGATTTGAAGGTGAAATACATATAGATGGTAAAAAGGTTGATATTAAATCTCCTAATGAAGCAATGAATCTAGGTATCGGAATGGTCCATCAGGAGTTTATGCTTATTCCGGGATTTAATATAACTGAGAATATAAAACTAAATAGAGAAACTACTAAACACAATATGCTAAGCAAAATTATGGGATCTAGTCTAAATAGTCTAGATTTTGATAGTATGAATAAGGATGCAAGAAAAGATTTAGATAAATTAGGAATAGACATTGACGAAAAGTCTAAGGTGTCAGGACTTCCAGTAGGTTATATGCAGTTTATAGAGATCGCTAGAGAGATAGATAAGAGTAATATAAAGCTTTTGGTATTTGATGAACCTACTGCAGTTTTAACAGAAAGCGAAGCAGATAATTTATTAAAGGCTATGAAAAGAATATCTGATTCAGGCATTGCAATATTGTTTATAACTCATAGATTAGATGAGGTAATGGAGGCAGCTGATAATATAACTATACTAAGAGATGGAGAGTTCGTAGCAGCACTTGACAAAAAAGATACAAATGTAATGCAGCTTGCAGAATTGATGGTTGGTAGGAAAATTGAAAGCTTAAATACGAATGAAGAAAGTGATGATAAAAATGAAGAAGTAATGATGTCTATTAAAGACCTAAAAGTATCTATGCCAGGAGAATATGTAAAGGGTGTAAATCTAAACATTAAAAAGGGAGAAATTTTAGGTATTGGTGGTCTTGCAGGACAAGGTAAAATCGGAATTACAAATGGAATAATGGGACTTTATCCAAGTGAAGGAGAGGTATTGTTAAATGGAAAGAAACTAAAGCTTAATTCACCTAAAGATCCTTTAAATAATAAGATTGCGTTTGTAAGTGAGGATAGACGAGGTATTGGCTTATTGTTAGATACTTCTATAGAAACAAATATTGTATTGACAGCTATGCAGATTAAAGGAGAGTTTATAAAAAATTATGGATTGTTTACGCAAACAAATAAAAAAGAGATAAGAGAGCATGCTCTTAAAATGATAAATAATCTTGATATAAGGTGTACGGGACCAACTCAGATTACTAGAAGACTGAGTGGAGGAAATCAACAAAAGGTATGTATAGCTAGGGCATTAACATTAAATCCTGATTTATTGTTTGTATCAGAACCTACTAGAGGAATCGACATAGGAGCTAAAAAATTAGTTCTTGATTTACTTGTAAAACTGAACAAAGAGTTAGGCATGACTATTATAGTAACATCTAGTGAACTTGGTGAATTGAGATCTGTCTGCAATAGAATAGCCATAGTTGCAGAAGGAAAAATAGAGGGAATATTAAAGCCTAAAGATAGCGATGTAGATTTTGGACTTATGATGGCTGGAGAATACAATAAAATTCATGCAAAGGAGGAAATATAAGTGGTTGAAACTATGAGAGATGTTACAAAAAAATTAGGGTTTGCAAGAACTACTATAATAGCTTTTTTAATAATACTTTGTGTGATGGCTGTTTTTCTGAAAATTCCAATATATATGTTATTATCTGATACCTTAGTTAGAACTGGTATGAATGGAATATTGGTTCTAGCTATGGTTCCTGGAATTTTATGTGGAATAGGACTTAATTTTGGTATTCCTTTGGGAATAGTGTGTGGACTATTAGGAGGACTTATAAGTATTGAAATGAACCTTAGGGGATTTAGTGCATTTTTTATAGCTATAATTATATCAATACCAATAGCTGCTGTTGTAGGGTATTTTTATGGAATTTTACTGAATAAAGTAAAAGGTTCTGAAATGATGGTATCTACATATGTAGGATTTTCAGCTATATCTTTGATGTGTATAGGATGGCTTATACTTCCTTTTAGTAGCTCTGAGATAAAGTGGCCGATAGGTGATGGACTTAGAACTACAATTTCTTTAAGTTCAAGGTTTGATAAGATATTAAACAACTTCTTATCATTTAACATAGGCAAGGTTAATATACCTACTGGTCTTTTAATATTCTTTATAATATCTTGTTTATTAGTTTATGTATTCTTAAATACCAAAGCAGGTATTACTATGAAGGCAGTAGGTGATAATCCTAAGTTCGCAATAGCATCTGGAATTGATGTTGACAAAAGTAGGATAATAGGGACTGTATTATCTACTATATTAGGTGCTGTAGGAATAATTGTATATGCTCAAAGTTATGGATTTTTTCAACTTTACCAAGCACCTATGATGATGGGATTTGCAGCAGTAGCTGCTATTTTAATAGGTGGGGCAAGCGCTCAAAATGCAAAAATATCACATGTTATACTTGGAACTTTTTTATTCCAGGGACTTTTGACAATAGCACTTCCTGTTGCAAATAAAATAATTACACAAGGAAACTTATCAGAGGTAGCAAGGGTTGTAGTACAATATGGAATTATTTTATATGCATTAACAAAAGTAGAAGGAGGGAAGTAGCATGAATGAAGAGAATGCAATTAAGGATAAAAGAAAATCAATAAATTTAAAAGAAATATTGTTTGATAATATAGTTACTATATTATTTGTAATTCTTTGTCTTATAGGTGTTAAGTATTCTGGGCAACCTATGATATTTATATTAAATGAGTTGATTGCTAGAATTTCAAGGAACTCATTTTTAGTACTTTCTCTTATTATTCCTGTACTAGCAGGTATGGGTCTTAACTTTGGGATAGTAATAGGTGCAATGGCAGGGCAGATAGCTTTAATAGCAGTAACTCACTGGAAAATCGGTGGTATACAGGGATTTTTATTATGTGCTGTATTGACAGTTCCAATAGCAGTTTTATTTGGGTATTTAACAGGAAAATTATTAAATAAAACCAAAGGACAGGAAATGATAGCTAGTATGATACTAGGATTTTTTGCAAATGGATTATACCAATTATTATTCTTATTTCTGATTGGAACATTAATTCCTATGAATAATCCAGTATTAGTTCTTAGTGGAGGAGTAGGAATAAAAAATACTATAGATTTAAGTGGAGGAATTAAGTATGCGCTTGACAATATAGTAAAGTTTCCGATGCTTGATGTTATAGTAGTGATATCTATCATAAGCATTTTGTATATTTTATTTAAAGGAGCAAAGAGTAAGAAAATTACTAAGAAACAGATTATAGATTTATCTATATTTTTAGTTATTGGTATAGTTTCTATTTTATTAATTCAATATCAACCTATATTTAAGATGATAAAAGTACCTGTTGTAACTATATTAGTTGTAGCTCTTCTTTGTATATTTAATGTTTTTATAATGAAGACTAAATTAGGGCAGGATTTTAAAGCAGTAGGTCAAGATAATCATGTAGCAAAGGTATCTGGTATAGCTGTTGATAAAATTAGAATAATATCTATAGTAATATCTACTGTATTTGCTGGATGGGGACAATTAATATTTTTACAAAACTTAGGAACGCTGAACACGTATGGAAGCCATGAGCAGGTTGGAATGTTTGCTATAGCAGCTTTACTAATAGGAGGCGCATCAGTATCAAGAGCTACTATATCTCAGGCTATAATAGGAACTATACTATTTCACACATTGTTTATAGTATCTCCACAGGCTGGTAAAAATCTATTGGGTAGTGCTCAAATAGGAGAATATTTTAGAGTATTTGTAGCCTATGGAGTAATAGGGTTATCTCTTGGACTTCATGCATGGAAAAAACAGATACAAGGAAAAAATAAACTTAAAGTCTAGAGCATTTTAATCATAAATTTAATATGATAATAAAATAATACCTTCTAATTAGAAGGTATTATTTTATTATAGAAATTTTAGATTTGTAAAAATATACTTTAAATTGTTTTTACTATATGGATACCTTATTATTAATAGCTTTAGATACTCTTTTACCTATTGAAACTGAAATGAATGCTTTTAAAAGATCACCTGGAATAAAAGGAAGAGCACCAGCTATAATAGCTTTAGATAATCCCATTTGAGTGACATGATTAAGCCATAATCCACCTATAAAATATATCACTATAATTCCTCCAAATATTGTTGCTAAAGTCATTTTAAGAGTAGTTGGGTTCTTGCCTTTTAAATAGCTTATTATTACAGCTCCTATTATAAAACCTACTATATATCCCCCGCTAGGACCAGCTATAATGTTAAATCCTGCTCTACCTCCAGAAAATACAGGTGCACCAGCTATACCTAAAAGAACGAATGTTAACATACTTAAAAATGCTTGTAGAGGATTTAATATACATCCTGCTAACATAACTCCAAGAGTTTGACCAGTTATAGGAACTGGGCTAAATGGAAGTGGTATTGATATATATCCCAAAACGCTAGTAAGGGCTGCAAACAAAGAGGCGTATATTATATCATTGATTTTTAATTTACTATTCATAAGTATACCTCCTAATATGTATTTGATTAATACGTTTATAAGAATTATAAATATAAATACTTGCTTTGTCAACTTCGAAAAAAAAAAGTTTACAATAAAAAGAGATAAAAGATCATAAACATATATGGTTAAAAATCTATTTATAATTCATAATATAATATATGTAGTAAAATTTTAGCACTATGATATAATGATATTCATATATAGTTTTAGGAGTGTGATGATTTTTGGATTCGAGTAGTTCTTGGCAATTTTTTATATTATTTATATTATTAGGGATATCTTCATTTTTTTCAGCTTCAGAGACAGCGTTAATGTCTTTAAGTAAGATCAAAATAAGACATATGAAGGAAGAAAGTATTGAAGGGGCAGATGTTGTAAGCAAATTAATTGAAAACCCAAATAAATTATTAGGAGCAATACTTGTCGGTAATAATGTTGTAAATATTGGAGCCTCGGCAATCGCTACATCTTTATTTATAGATTTATTTAAGGAAAAGGGTGCAGCTATTGCAACTATTTTTATGACTATAGCAGTTCTTATATTTGGAGAGATAACGCCAAAGTCATTGGCTGCTCAAAATTCAGAAAATGTATCTTTGAAGGTTTCAAAAATTATATCTATTGTGGTTGTAGTATTGAGTCCTATAGTTTTTATATTCAATTATTTATCTAAATTCATAATAAAGCTCTTTGGAGGTAACCCAGATGTTCATCAACCGTTTATAACAGAGGAAGAACTTAGAACTATGGTTGATGTAAGTCATGAAGAAGGTGTTCTTGAGGTTGAAGAAAAAGAAATGATACAAAACGTTTTTGAATTTGGAGACTTGCAGGCAAAGGATGCTATGATTCAAAGAACTGATGTTATAGGTGTTGATGTAGAATCTACTTATGAAGAGCTAGTAGAGATATTTCAAGAGGGTCATTTTTCTAGGATGCCTATATATGAAGAGAGTATAGACGACATCATAGGAATTTTAAATGTCAAAGATTTTGCATTTATTGATAAAGATAAGGATACATTTGATATAAGAAAATATATGAGAGATCCGTATTATACATTTGAATTTAAGAAAATAACTGAATTATTTCAGGAAATGAGAGAAGAAAAGGTTCATATGGCTATTGTTTTAGACGAATACGGTGGAACAGCTGGTATTATAACTATAGAGGATTTAATAGAAGAAATAGTTGGAGACATAGAAGATGAATATGATGAGGAAGATGATGAAATAAAAATAATAAATGAAGATGAATATGTTGTAGATGGAAGTACAAGAATCAATATAGTCAATGAAATTATAGGAACAAATATAGAATCAGAAGAATTTGAATCAATAGGAGGAGTTTTAATAGGCGAACTAGGAAGACTCCCAGAAGAAGGTGAAGAAGTAAATTTCGATAATATAAAGTTTATAGTTGAGAGCTTAGATAAAAATAGAATAAAGAGTATAAGACTTTTTACAAAATAAAAAAATGCCAAAGCAAATAGCTTTGGCATTTTTTTTGCATATACATAACTATAAAGACAAATAATAAAATTAAAGTAATTTATAAAAGGTGATGAAATATGTTCGATAAATGTTTTATTCAAAATATTAAAAACTTGTTTGTTTTTACACTTATATATACATTGATATTTATTATATTTTCTCTGACGATATCGTATACATATCCGTTTGTTTTAGCATTTGCAATTGCTGTACTTATAAAGCCTTGTACAGACTATTTATACAAAAAACTTCACTTAAAAAAAGGTATATCTGCTATATTGTTGTCAGCATTGATATTTATAGTTTTGTCATTAATCTGTACCTTTATAATATTTAATGTGAAAATAGAGTCTAAGGATATACTTAATTCTATAGATGATTTTAATGAATTATACAATAATGTAGGAAATCAAATGAATAAGTTGAATATATTTTATGAAAAGTTTGATCCGCAGATAGTAAAAAAGGTTCAAGAACAGATTTATTCTAATATTCACAATGTATTTGATGGTTTATTAGATATTATAAATAAAGGAATTCAGATGATAATAGGTATTCCATTTTTAGCTATTGTCGCATTTGTTATATTATTTAGCTTGTATTTTTTTGATAAGGATATGGACAAGGTGAAAAGTAAATTTTTATCTTTTTTTTGCGATGGTGGAAGAGAAAAGGCTACTAATATGTTAACTGAGATCAATCATATGATGTTTGGATATTTAAAGGCATATATAATATTGGTAGGGATAACCTTTATCTTTACTTTAATAGGTTTTTTGATATTAAAAATAAGGTATACATTGATTATAAGTATTTTAGTTGTGATTTCTGATATGGTACCTGTCGTTGGAATCTGGTTTGTATATATCCCTATGTTCGTATTTTATATTGTAAAAAAACAGTATTTTGTAGCTGTTGGTATAATAGCGTTATTTATTATAATAACTGTGATAATAGAACTAATAGAGCCAAAGGTTATATCAGACTCAGTTGGAATACATCCAATGACAGCTCTAGGAATAATATTTATAGGACTTACATCATATGGCATACTTGGTATGGTTTATTTAATGTTTTATGTTATATTTTATAAAATATTTAAAAAAGTCGACATAGTATAAAAAAAATTATATATATTATTTTATTATAGAAGAAAGAATGGTAAAATAAAGAAAAGGTTTTTGAGGAGGTTTTTAGTATGAGTAATGTTGTTGATAGATTTATAAAATATGTTAAGCAAGATACAAAGGCAAATCCGGATTCTAGTTCTTGCCCTAGCTCAAGTATTCAAATGGATTTTGCAAAACAATTAGTTGATGAGTTAAAGGAAATCGGTTTAACAGATGTAAGTGTTGATGAAAATGGTTATGTAATGGCAACTCTTGAATCTAATACAGATAAAGATGTAGAGACTATAGGTTTTATATCTCATATGGATACCGCTCCAGATATGAGTGGAAAAAATGTAAATCCTAAAATCGTTGAAAACTACGATGGAAAAGATATAATCTTAAGTGAAGATGGTAGTGTTGTATTATCGCCTGAAGATTCTCCAGAAATTTTAAATTATGTAGGAAAGACACTTATAACTACAGATGGGACAACTCTTTTAGGTGCTGATGATAAAGCTGGTATAGCTGAAATACTTACAGCTATGGAGTATTTAATAAATAATCCTGAAATAAAACATGGTAAAATAAGAGTTGGATTTACACCTGATGAAGAAATAGGAAGAGGCGCTGATAAATTCGATGTTGAAAAATTTGGTGCAAAATATGCTTATACGCTAGATGGAGGAGAAATAGGAGAATTAGAGTATGAAAACTTTAATGCAGCAGGAGCGGATATTACTGTAAATGGTAAGAATGTTCATCCTGGATATGCTAAAAATAAGATGAAAAATGCTGTTTTAATAAGTATGGAGCTTAATGAAATGCTTCCTAAGGAAGAAATTCCATCAAAGACTGATGGATATGAGGGATTCTATCATTTAAATGATTTAAATGGAAATGTTGAAGAAATTAAAATGGAATACATAATAAGAGATTTTGATATGGATAGCTTTGAAAATAGAAAAAAAGTTATGGAAGATGTAGTAAATAAAATTAATAATAAATATGGGAAAAATACTGCTGTATTAGATATGGAAGATCAGTACTATAATATGAAAGAAAAGGTAGAGCCTGTTAAGTACATAGTTGATATAGTTGAGGAAGCAATGAAGGAAACTGGTATAACTCCTATGATAAAGCCTATAAGAGGAGGAACTGATGGTGCTAGACTTTCATTTGAAGGACTTCCAACACCTAATATATTTACTGGAGGACATAATTTCCACGGAAAATATGAGTATATACCTACATTTGCTATGGAAAAAGCAGTAGAGCTTATAGTTAAGATAGTCCAAAAATATGAATCTAAAAATTAATACTAAAAAACAAATCCAATATAAATCTATATTGGATTTGTTTTTTTTTTGCAAATTACAAAATATAATAAAAAGTGATATAATAATATATAATTAATAAAGAGGGGGAATTTTTTAGAATGACCTATATTCAAAACATAATTAATACTAGTGCAAGTCAACATCTGAATAATTTAGGAATATATTTGATTTATTATTATATAATCATAAATATATACGGATTTATAATAACTGGTTTAGATAAGAAAAAAGCTAGAAGAAGACAGTTTAGAACGCAAGAACAGAGTTTTTTTGTTATTTCACTTTTAGGAGGAGCTTTAGGAGTTGTTATGGGAATGACAGTTTTTAGACATAAAACGCAAAAGAGTAAGTTTTATATAGGTATTCCTTGTATATTTTTATTAAATTTAGTTGTTTCATTTTTGATATATAGATATTTGATTTGAAGGGGGTTTAAATTATGTATGCTTTATGTTTAATTTTGAATAAGGTAGATAAGCTAGATGATGTATTAGATATATTTTATCATCTAAACTTAGGGGCTACTGTTATAGACAGCGAGGGGATGGGAAAGGTTCTTCTTGACCATGATATAGAGGTTCCTGTATTTTCTGGTATAAAGAAGTTAATAGAAGGACATAAGCCATACAATAAAACTATTGTGAGTGTAATAAGAGATGAAAAATTATTGAGAAAAGCTGTTGATAAAATAAAAGAAGAGTTGAATTATATAGAAAAGCCGGGAATTGGATTTTTGTTTGTAGTTCCGGTTATGGAATGTCATGGCTTTGGAGTAGAATAACATAAAATAAATAATCAGATTTATATGTTTAAAGCAAAAATGACGCTCATTGAAATAACGCTACTTAGTCAACATTTTTATAAAACTAAAGATTGAGGCTTATTAAATATACTAAAATTTCTTAAACTCTCTACGTTCAGACAAAGAAGTTTCTTAACGCATATTTAAACGCTCTAATCTAAGTTTTATGGAAAAATGTCAACAAAAAAGTAGCTACCTAAATTTCGTACAAATGTAATTATTTATTCACTATAAAATACCAATTGATCAAATCTCTAATTTGGAAAAATTATAGCTCTTAATCCCAAAA
>NZ_JBBMMD010000078.1:0-29142 GCF_037844525.1 Tepidibacter sp. Z1-5
TTGTAAATAAATCCGTTAAATTCTCGATATTTTGGATAGAATAATTATTAAGCTCCAACATATGAAAACCTCCTTTATAAAAGTTTTGGATTAACTTTAGGTTTTTACATTTGTTGGAGTTTTATTATTTTAAAATTTAACTAGCACAATAGGTTAAAGTACCTTGATTACATAAATGGAAAGAGGAGTACAAGTTGAAGGCATCTTCATTAATTATGTGGACAGGAGCTATAATATCATAGATGCTATTTATTTTGAAATTGATTGAATTTTTTTAAAATAAGTCTCGAATTGAAGTAAAGTTTTCAAGAATGAATGTGGAAATATATCAAAGAAATTATGATTATGAAAATTGGAATGATATAATGAAAATGTTTACGGATGATCCGATTTTTATGGTTGCAAATCTAAAGAAGAACGTATCCATACATAGAAAAATACAATTATTATTCAAAAATATAGGAAATAAGAAAGGTTCTATAGATAGTATAAAATTTAAAATATCAGATAAAGAATATGAAATCAATTAATTAAAGAATTAGAAACGATATTAATTCGTGATAATAAAGAAAAATTACATAAAATAAGTATTGAAAAAATTAATTTATTTGATTTGAAACTAATTAATAAAAAAAGAACCTTAGGCTCTTTTTTTATGTTTTTTCTATAGTAACGATAGGTAAGGAATATTTGACTTTCTAATAGAATACTTACTATTAAAACTATATATTAAAATGTTAGTGAATGGTTTTAGATATTTTGACTAATATAACTTAGTTTTTAGCGTTTAATAATCCGTTAAGAAATTTGCGTGTTTGACCGTAGGGAGTTTGCAAATTTTAGGATTGTTAATAAGATAAAAGCTTAGTTGTATTCAAAATATCGTTGCATTTACGGTATTTTCATATATAGTTTTGATAGCTAACATTTTAATTAAAATAGTATTTACTTATTTTTATAGTAGTGTTACTTTTAAATAGATGATTATATTACATAATATGGAGGGGATAGAATGCTTTTACTAAATAAACAAGATATAGATAAGGTATTTAGTATGAGAGATGCTATAGAAGCAGATAAAAGAGCATTTGAAATTTTTTCAAATAATGAAAGTGTAGTTCCTTTAAGAACTAAACTAGAGAATAAAAAGAAGAATGGTATAAACTTATTTATGCCAGGATATGTTGAGAAATTAGACAATGCGGGAATAAAAATAGTATCTATATTTCCTGATAATGCAAGTAAAAATAAGCCTGTAGTACCTGCTAGTATGATACTTATTGACAATGAAACCGGTGAGGTAAACTGCATATTAGATGGAACTTATTTGACACAACTTAGAACAGGAGCAGCATCTGGTGCTGCAACGGATATATTAGCTAGAAAAGATAGTAAGATAGGAGCTTTATTTGGAACAGGAGGACAAGCTTGTAAGCAGCTTGAGGCCGTTCTTGAAGCTAGAGAATTAGAAGTAGTTAAGGTATGCGGAAGAAATAAAGAGAAGACTCAAAAGTTTGTAGATGAAATGAAAGAAAAATTAACTAAATATAAAACTCAAATTATAGTTGCTAAGGATGAGGATGATGCAGTTATTGATGCGGACATAATAACGCTGGCTACATCTTCAAATAAGCCTGTATTCAACGGAAAACTAGTAAAAAAAGGTGCACATATAAATGGAATAGGTTCATTTACACCTCAAATGCAGGAAATGGATGAGTACATAATATCAAATGCTGATAAACTATATGTTGGTTCAGTTGATGCGTGTCTGGAAGAAGCGGGAGATATAATAATACCTTTGAGTAAAGGATTAATAAAAAAAGATAAAATAAGCGGTGAATTAGGACAAGTTATCAATAAAACTATTAAAGGAAGAGAAAATGATGATGAAATAACTATATTTAAAAGTGTTGGAATAGCAGTTCAAGATATAGTTACAGCTAATAAAATATATCAAAAAGCTGTTGAATTAGGTATAGGATCAAAGGTTGATATGTAAAAATTATACAATATTTATAGAGTAAAAAATAATGCTTATTAAAATGCTGTTATTGCAATAATATTTTAATAAGCATTTTTTAAATATGGAAAAATTTATATTAAGTCTTGCATAATAAAATACTATAAACTATAATCTAATGATATTGAAGTATTAAGGGGGGAATAATGTGAAAGAGGTTTTAGATAAGGAAAGTAAGCTAGATAACTACCTTATGATAATAGCAACTGTATTTTGGTCAGGTGCATTTATTGCAGGCAAATTTTCCGTATCAGAGTTTCCTGTGTTTTCATTGACATTCTTTAGATTTTTCTTTGCAGTTATTGCAACATTCGCAATTATTATTAAAAAAGGTGAGAACTATAAGATTGAAAAAACAGACATATTTTTATTTGTACAATTAGGTATAATAGGTATGGTTGGATATCATGTATTTTTCTTTTTAGCACTTAAATATACTACTGCTGTAAATTCTTCTTTAATAGCAGCCACGAACCCTATAATAACTACTATTTTAGCATTTGTTTTTTTTAAGGAGAATATAAAACCAAAGAATATAATATCTATATTAGTATCATTTTTAGGAGTAACTCTCATAATAACAAATGGGAATTTAAAGTTATTAGCTAATTTTAAATTCAATATAGGTGATTTATTGATGATAATTGCAGTTGTATGTTGGGCTACATATTCTGTAATATCTAAAAAAGCACTTAAAAAGTATAAGCCTATGATAGTTACAAGTTATAGTTTTTTGGTATGTGTAATATCTCTAATTCCATTCGTTATAATAGAAAAACCTTGGGTTTATATACCAAATACTAGCTTAAAGGGATGGATTTCAGTACTGTATATGTCTATATTTGCATCTGTAATAGGATATTCAATACAACAAGTATCTATAAAAAAAATAGGTGCTAGTAAAACATCCTTGTATATAAACTTAGTACCTGTATTTTCTATGATACTAGCATACTTTATATTGGGAGAGAGCATAAGTATTATAAAATTAGTATCAGCTATGCTTATAATAATAGGAGTAATATTAAACACAGGTATTAATATAAAAAAAGAAATAGTAAACTAAATAGTACAAAAAACTTCTTGGAATTTAATTCTTTTACAATTAAATACAAGAAGTTTTTTAGTTTATCGGAAATAATAAAAAAATCTATACATTTTCAAGTTTTTTATATAACATATAGATAAGTAGTTAAACAGTTTAAAAAATTTTATATTGGAGGAGGAATATGAAAAGAATCATTATAATTGAGGATACAGAAACTATAAGAGAAGAGCTCAAAAAACTCTTATCTAAAGAGGGGTATGAAGTTTATACTCCAGATAATTTTGAAAATATAGTTGGATATATAGAAAAATCAAATGCTGATTTAATATTACTTGATATAAATTTACCAGTTCTTGATGGATATTGCATATGTAGAGAAGTTAGAAAAAATTCTAATATACCAATAATAATAGTTACAAGTAGAGATAGTGAAGTGGATGAACTTATGAGTATGAATTTAGGTGCAGATGATTTTATAACTAAGCCTTATAATATACAAATACTTTTAGCTCGTATTGCAGCTGTTTTAAAAAGAACTTGTAAAAATAATTATAAAGATGTATTAGTTTATAAAAATATTGAACTTAATTTATCAAATGCTTGTATCATTTATAAAGGAAAAACAGAGGAATTAACTAATAATGAATTAAAAATACTTTCTTATTTGATAAAAAATAAGGGAAGTATAGTATCAAGAGAAATATTAATGCAATATCTATGGAATTCAGATGTTTTCGTTGATGATAACACATTATCTGTTAATATAACAAGATTAAGAAAAAAACTTGAAGAAATAGGTGTAAAAGATGTAATAGAGACTAGAAGAGGGTTAGGATATATAATGCCATGAGTATAAAAGAATATTTAAAAGAAAAATTTTTATTTTTATTTATAAATTTTATAGCATTTTTTATTTTAGCTTTTATACTTACTGTAGTAGATATAAAAAGTGTTGTTATATTTTTAGTTTTTATTATTTGGTTTTTGCCATTGATCAGTTATATTATTATAGAGTTTATTAAGCATAAAAAATATTATTTTAATATAAAAGACACATTAGAAAGTCTGGATAAAAAGTATTTATTATCAGAAGTTATTGAAAAACCAGACTTTATAGAAGGAAGACTTTTTTATGAAATATTAAGAGAATGTAATAAAGAAATGCATGAACATGTAAATGAATATAAAAATCTTCAGCTGGAGTATAGAGAATATATAGAAACTTGGGTTCACGAGATAAAAACACCTATTGCATCAAGTATGTTAATTATAGAGAATAATAAAAATTCTATTATGGACAACATAGGTCAAGAAATAAAGCAAATAGATGAATTTGTAGAACAGGCTTTATACTATTCAAGAAGCAGTGATGTTAATAAAGATTATTTAATAAAAAAATTTGGATTAAAAAATGCTGTTAATAATGTTATTAGAAGAAATTCTAGGGATTTTATAAATAAAAAGATAAGATTAGAATTAGATGAAATAGAAGAGGTTGTATATAGTGATATAAAGTGGGTACAATTTATACTTAATCAAATTATAATTAATTCAATTAAGTATATTAAAGATAAAGACGGTAAGATAAAAATATATTCAACTAGTAATAAGAATAATGTAATACTTACAATTGAGGATAATGGAATAGGAATTTCTAAAAATGATATAAATAGAGTTTTTGAAAAAGGATTTACAGGAGAACATGGAAGAAAATACAATAAATCTACAGGGATAGGGCTTTATCTTTGTAAAAAACTGTGCTATAAGTTAGGTTTAGAAATAAGTATTAAATCTGAATTGGGTGTAGGAACAAGAGTTAATATTATATTTCCATTAAGCAAATTTAATTTAGGAATATAAAAAAATCGTCTAGTTGCTACGCACTGACTCATGTCGCCAATGATCCCTACGGGCTCCGTTGCTCAAAAATAGTTGTAAATGTAGCTCTCTCATCGATGTTATCCACAATTTTAAAATTATATAATTTCCTTAAGGTTAAAAAAGTGTGAGTTTTAATACTTACACTTTTTTAATAAACAAGTCTTTCTTACAAAAATGTAACTTTAATGAAAGCTAAATAAATATGTGATTATTATGTAGTTTAATATAATAAGGTTGTAAGATAAATTAAAGAACAATTTTGGGTGGTGATGTCAACAATGTATTTAAAAATAGCTATGAAAAATATAAGAAACAGTTTTAAGGATTATGCGATATATTTCATAACTCTTACGTTAGCAGTATGTATATTTTATAATTTTAACTCAATGAATTCTCAAGCAGTAATGTATGGTATTCAAAATATAGGACCTTTGATAAAAGTAATATCCTACTTATCTGTATTTATGTCAATTATTTTTGCGGGACTAATTATATATGCTAATAAATCATTAATAAAAAAGCGTAAAAAAGAGTTTGGAATATACGCTACCTTAGGTATGTCAAAAAATAAAATATATCAGATATTAATTTTTGAAACTTTTATAGTTGGGGTTATATCATTAATAATAGGATTGTTAGTAGGAATAGTATTATCACAAGGAATTTCAGTGATTACAGGAAAGTTGTTTGAATATGATATGACAGAGTATAAATTCATTATATCTACAAGTTCAATTAACAAAACTTTTATATATTTTGGAATAATGTTCATAATAGTAATGATCTTTAACACAATAGTTGTTTCTAGACATAAGTTGATTGATATGATAAATGCTTTAAAGAAAAATGAAGATATAAAAGTTAAAAACCCTATGATTTCATTTATAGTATTTATTATATCTTTAATTGTTTTAGGTAAAGCTTATTATTTAGGATTAGAATTTGGATGTGATCCAAAAGCTTCAGAGCCATTTACACCAATATTATTAGGAAGTATAGGTACTGTATTATTTTTCTTTGGATTATATGGATTTTTATTACTTTTACTTAGAAAAAATGAACAAATATATTTAAAAAAATTAAATATATTTGTTATAAAACAGTTTACTAGCAAGATAAATACAAGCTTTATATCAATGTCAATAATATGTCTTATGTTATTTTCAACTATTGGAATATTAACATCTAGTTTGAGTATTAATAGTGACTTGGAAAAAAAGTTTAAAAAAGTAATGCCCTTTGATGCGACAATTGAATTAGACGTTTTTAATGATGAACAAAAAACAAAAGATATAAAAAAAGCTTTAGAAAAAATAGAATTTGAATTAGATGGATACAACTATGGATTTTTAGATTTTTATAATATAGATACTGGAATAAGTAGTTTGTTAAATGAAAATTCAAAGGAATATCTTAAAGAATATTATGGAAAGTTAGACTTTGGATATTTAGATGTTATAAAAATATCACAATACAATGAAATGAGAAAATTAAAAGGTGAGCCTACAATAAATTTAAAAGAAAATGAAGCTTTATTAATAACAGATAAAGATATATTTAAAGAACTATTAAAATCAATTAAAAATCAAAAACAAATAAATATTGATAATAAAAGCTACGTTGTAAAAAATGATATAGATGAAAAAGAAGGTTGTTCAAATGTGTATGAGGGTTCATTAATCGCAGTAATACATGATGAAGACGTTAAAGATATGACTAAATATTCTTCAACAGTAAATATAAATTTAAAAGAAAAAAATAAAGAAGAATCTGAATACAAAATAAAAGAGCTAAAGAAAGAATTTGAAGGTACGGAATATGAAGAAAAAAAAGATGAACTTTTAAATGAATATGGAACAATTGTATCTGTAGAGATTAAAGATGAATATTATAATCAGATTAAAAATACTATAGGGATGGTTTTATATATGGGACTATACATAGGATTTGTATTTTTAATATCAAGTGCAGCAGTACTTGCAATTCAACAATTAACAGAAGCTAGTGATAGTTTAAGTAGATATAAATCACTTAAAAAAATTGGAGCATCCGATGATATGATAAATAAAACCATATTTACTCAAATTTTAATACATTTTATGCTGCCTCTTAGTGTAGCTATGGTGCACTTTTTAGTACTAATAGCAATAGTTAATAGATTAACAACAAGTTCGGGCATATTATTAAGGGCTACAATAGGACCAACATTGGGAGCTTTAGGATGTATTATTATAATATATGGTGGGTATTTTTATGCGACTTATCTAAGCTATAAAAAAATAGTTAAGAACAATTAAAATAAAACTTGTAAGTAAACAGGGAGTTGATATAAATGAAGAGTCAAAGTATGAAAAAAATAATTACTTTTTTACTTTTATTCATAATGGTTGTAGGGATTACAGGATGTGGTCAAAAAAAAGAAGTATCTTTTGGAAATTTAAAATCTATGCCTAAGTTTGAAACTAAAGATTTAAAAAAAAATGAAATTACTAATGAAATATTTAAGAATTATGACCTTACAATGATTAATATTTGGGCAAGCGGCTGAGGTGGATGCGTAGAGGAGATGCCTGAGTTGCAGGCACTTTATAGTGAAATTAAAGATAAAAATGTAAATATAATAGGTCTTATTCATGAAAATGATGATTTTGAAGCTGTATCTGATGTATTAACAAAAAATAATGTTACATTTACAAATATTATATCAAATAAAGATTTTAAAGAGTTAATGAGTGAAATACGTGTTTTACCAACCTCTATATTTGTAAATAATAAAGGAGAAATTGTTGGAGAAATAGTACTTGGTACAAGGGATAAGAAGGAATATAAAAATCTAATAAAAAAAATATTAAAAGAAATTCAGTAGGTGAAATATATGAAGAGTAAAATTAGAATACCTTTACTTATTTTAAGCTTTATATTTATTGGAATTGGAATATATAGAGAAGAAACTACTAAAGTTTTAATAAAAGCAATTAATATATGTTTGGAATGTATAGGAGTTGGCTAATGTGAAGAGAAGATTTGTTCAATTTATATCTAGTATAATAACTAATAGTTACTTTAAAGGATTTTTAGAAGGAAGAATATATAAAGGAGATTTAAAGAAAGTATGCGTTCCAGGACTAAATTGCTATTCTTGTCCAGGAGCACTAGGATCATGTCCGTTAGGTTCTCTTCAAGCTGTTATAGGAGATATAAAATATAAATTTTCTTATTATATTGTTGGAATTATGATGCTTATAGGTACTGTATTTGGAAGGTTTGTATGTGGGTGGATTTGTCCTTTTGGGTTGATACAAGAACTTTTATATAAAATTCCATCACCTAAAATTAAGATAAGTAAAAAATTCCAAAAACTAAAATACTTAAAGTATATTATATTAGTCGTATTTGTTATTTTGCTCCCAGCATTTTGGGTAAATAGCGTTGGGATGGGAGCACCTACCTTTTGTAAATATATATGTCCAGCAGGAACTTTAGAAGGAGGTATACCCCTTTTATTGGTGAATGATTCTTTAAGAGGTTCAATAGGATTTTTATTCACATGGAAGATGTTGTTATTATTAATTACAATTATATCGTCTATTGTTATATATAGGCCTTTTTGTAGATTTATATGTCCGCTTGGTGCAATATATTCACTATTTAATCCTATAAGTATGTATAGATTAAATATAGATTCAAACAAATGTACAAGCTGCGGAATTTGCACTAAAAAATGTAAGATGGATATTGAGGTTTATAAAAATCCAAATAGCTTAGAATGTATAAGATGCGAAGAATGTATAAGCTCTTGTCCAACTAGTGCGATAAAAAGAAAAATCAATTTTTAAAAAAATTCTATAAAAGAGGTGTTAAATATGAAAAATAAATTTACAGTTTTAATTTTACTTTTGGTTACATTATCAACAGTATTAATGGGATGTAGAAATGATTCTAATATTGAAGTGGATGATTCTGCTAAAGTTGAGGAAGAAGTAAATCAAGAATATAATAAATTTGAATCACTAACTTTACCAAAATTTGAGACACAAACTATAAGTGGGGAGAAAATTACATCAGATATATTTAAAAATCATGATATTACTATGATTAATGTATTTGCAACTTGGTGTAGCCCTTGTGTAGCAGAAATGCCAGCATTAGGAGAATTATATAAAGAATTACCTGAAAATGTGAACCTAGTAGGTATATGTATAGATACACGTGATGATAAAAATGAAGTTAAATTAGCAAGAAAAATAATGAGAAATTCAAGAGCTGAATTCGATGTTATTATTCCTAATGAAGAATTAGAAAAGAAATTTTTATCATTAGTTGACGCTTTACCAACGACTATTTTTGTTGACTCACAAGGAAATATAGTAGGAGAAGTTATAGTTGGAGCAGGATCTGACAAGGATAAATTAATTAAACATTATAAAGAAGAAATAGATAAAAGATTAGAATTGTTGAATAAATAATACATGAAGATTCATTGTATGGAGGAGATATACAAATGGAGAATATATTAACTGTAGAAAAAATAGAAAAGTATTATGGAAAAAAAGGAAATGTAACTAAGGCAATAGATAATATAAGCTTTAAGGTGGATAAAGGTGAATTTGTTGGAATAATGGGACCATCAGGTAGCGGCAAGACAACGTTGCTTAATTGTATTTCAACAATTGATAACGTAACAACAGGAAATATTATAATAAATGATAAAAATATTACAAAACTAAAATCAAAAAAATTAGATAAATTTAGAAGAGATGAACTAGGATTTATATTTCAAGATTTTAATTTACTAGACACATTAACAGGTTATGAAAATATAGCATTAGCTTTGACTATACAAGGAACAAATCCAAAGGAAATAGATACTTTAATTAAAAATGTTGCACAAACACTTGAAATATCATCTGTTTTAAATAAATATCCTTATGAAATGTCAGGAGGACAAAAACAAAGAGTAGCTAGTGCTAGAGCTATAGTTACAGACCCGTCGTTAATATTGGCAGATGAGCCAACGGGAGCATTAGATTCTAAATCTGCCAGATTATTACTGGAGAGTTTTGAAAGATTAAATAAAGAGTTAGAGGCTACAATATTACTTGTAACTCATGATGCTTTTACTGCAAGCTATGCTAATAGAATATTATTTATAAAGGATGGCAAGATATTTAATGAACTAGTCAGAGGCGAAGATTCTAGAAAAGAATTTTTTAATAAAATTATTGAAGTAGTTACGCTTTTAGGTGGCGATATTAACGAGGTATTTAGATAAGAAATAAATATATCATAATTTAAATGTTATTCTTTTTATATATAAATAATACCACTTTTCTCATTTAAGATTACTTTTTGAAGAGTATTTCTTTTTAGGAGAACGGGGTATTATTTTTTTATGCTTAAGGAAATTATATGATTTTTAAATTGTGGATAATATTGATGGAACACCTACACCTACAACTATTTTTGAGAAACGGAGCCGATCGTTGGCGATATGAGTCACCGCGTTAGCGAGTAGACGAATTTTTTATTTATAGAAAATAATAGACTTTTAACGACTTTTAGAAAATGGTGCAAAAATGATAATTTTGGGCAAAGTGTTGATAAAAAAATAACTTGAATATCCAAAAAAAGTTTTATTTATATAAAAAAATGGTACGAATGGAAAAACTATAATTTCTTATTATGAGAAAAGAATAGCAAATGAGTACTTTTATAAAAGTGTAAAAAAGGCTATATACAAACGTTTTCCTGGAATAAAACAAAAAAATAAAAATAAATTATAATTAAATTATTGACAATATTTTAAGAAAAGGGTAATATAAAGATGTAGAAGGTGGTTAAAAAAATATCAAACATTGGAGGTTTTTAACATGTCTAAACAAAATGATATAAAAATTAAGCAAGAAGAGAATGTAAATAATATGATAAATAAATTAGTTTCTAAGGCTAACAAGGCTAGAGAAGAATTTTTAAAATTAGACCAAGAAACTGTTGATAATATAATAAAAGAAATGGCACTTGCAGGACTAGATCAACATATGGAGCTTGCAAAGATGGCAGTTGAAGAAACTGGTAGAGGAATTTATGAAGATAAGATAACAAAGAACATATTTGCAACAGAATATGTATATCATAGTATAAAGTACGATAAGACAGTTGGAGTAATAGAAGACAATGAAGAAGAGGGATATACATTAGTATCAGATCCAATAGGAGTAATAGCAGGAGTTACACCTGTTACAAACCCAACATCAACTACAATGTTCAAATCTATAATATCTATGAAAACTAGAAATCCAATAATATTTAGTTTTCATCCATCAGCTCAAAAATGTTCATCAGAAGCTGCAAGAATAGTAAGAGATGCTGCTATAAAGGCAGGAGCACCTGAAAATTGTATTCAATGGATAGAAAAACCATCTATTGAAGGATCAAATCTTTTAATGAAGCATGATGGAGTAGCACTTATACTTGCAACTGGAGGACCTGGAATGGTTAAGTCAGCTTACTCATCTGGAAAGCCTGCACTAGGAGTTGGGGCTGGTAATGTTCCTTGTTATATAGAGAAGACAGCAGATATAAGACAGGCTGTAAATGATTTAATACTTTCAAAGACATTTGATAATGGAATGATCTGTGCATCGGAACAAGCAGTTATTATAGATCAAGAAATATATAAGAATGTAGTAAACTTAATGAAAGAGTATAACTGCTACTTCTTGAATAAAGATGAAATCAAAAAACTTGAAAAGTTAGTTATAAATGAAGAAAAATGTTGCATAAATCCTGATATAGTAGGACAAAGTGCATATGATATAGCAACTAAGGCTGGATTAAATGTTCCTAAAGAGACTAAAATATTAATAGCTGAACTTGATGGAGTTGGAACTAAATATCCACTTTCAAGAGAAAAATTAAGTCCAATACTAGCTTGTTTTAAAGTTAAAAACACTGATGAAGGTATAAAAAGAGCAGTAGAAATGACTGAATTTGGAGGTCTTGGACACTCTGGAGTTATTCATTCTAATGATGATGAAGTTATACTTAAATTTGCTAACTCAGTTAGAACGGGAAGACTTTTAGTTAATTCACCATCTACTCATGGAGCTATAGGAGATTTATACAATGCAAATATGCCATCGTTAACTCTTGGATGTGGATCTATGGGTAACAATTCAACAACAGATAATGTATCTGCTGTTAACTTAATAAATGTAAAGAAAGTAGCTAAGAGGAGAGTTAATATGCAATGGTTTAAAGTTCCTGATAAAATATACCACGAGTTTGGATCAGTACAATATTTAACTAAGATGCAAGATGTTAATAGAGTAGTTATAGTTACTGATAAAATTATGAGTGAACTTGGATATGTAGACAAGGTAATGTACCATTTAAGAAAGAGAATGAACCATGTTGCAATAGAGGTGTTTAATAACGTAGAGCCAGATCCATCAGTTGAAACAGTAATGAGTGGAGCTAATTTAATGAAAAGCTTCAAACCAGATACTATAATAGCTCTTGGCGGAGGATCTGCTATGGATGCTGCAAAAGGAATGTGGTTATTCTATGAACATCCAGATGTAGATTTTGAAGGATTAAAGCTTAAGTTCTTAGATATAAGAAAGAGAACTTTCAAATTCCCTAAATTAGGTAACAAAGCTAAAATGGTTGCAATACCTACAACATCAGGTACAGGGTCTGAAGTTACAGCATTCTCAGTTATAACAGATAAGAAAAATAATGTAAAATATCCTCTTGCAGATTATGAATTAACACCAAATGTTGCAATACTTGATCCAAGTTTTGTAATGACAGTTCCAGCAGCTGTTACAGCAGATACAGGTCTTGATGTGTTAACTCATGCAATAGAAGCATATGTATCTGTAATGGCAACGGATTTTACAGATGCACTAGCTATAAAAGCTATACAATTAGTATTTGAATATCTTCCAAAAGCATATGTAAATGGAAAAGATAAAGAAGCTAGAGAAAAAATGCACAATGCATCTTGTATGGCTGGAATGGCATTCACAAATGCATTCCTAGGAATAAACCATTCTCTTGCACATAAATTAGGTGGAGAATTCCATATATCACACGGAAGAGCAAATGCAATATTACTACCACATGTTGTAAAATATAATTCTATCAAGCCTACAAAACTTGCAGCATTCCCTAAATATAAGGAATTCGTAGCAGATAGAAAATATGCTGAAATAGCTAAAGCATTAGACTTAAAAGCAAACACAGTTGAAGAAGGTGTAAATTCATTAATAGAAGCTATTAAAGGATTAATGAAGCAAGTTAACATTCCTATGACTATCAAAGAATGTGGAATAGATGAAAAAGAATATTTATCAAAACTAGAAGAACTTGCAGATAGAGCATTTGAAGATCAATGTACTCCTGCAAATCCAAAGCTACCACTAGTATCAGATCTAGTTGAAATATATAAGAAATCTTATGGAAAAATAGGTAACTAAAAAAGGGGGGAGGCTTTAGAGCTTCCCTTTTTTTATACATAAGGAAACTATATGATTTTGAATCTGTGGATAACATTGATTAAAGAACTACACTTGCAATTATTTTTGAGCAACGAAGCCCGTTAGGGATCGTTGGCGACATGAGTCAGTGCGTAGCGACTAGACGAATTTTTTAGTTATAATGAGTATCTCTTTTAAATACATATGATGTAAGTGTATTATAAGTTGTATCTCTATCTGTACATTATTACAAGTGTACTTAGGTAAATTCTACTTTTTCCTTAAATATATCTCTAAAATCGATTTTTTATTATCTAATATATATCCTATTAACCTTGATAGAGTGCGCTTTAACGACATTTGCATTTGTTGTATAATATCATTGATTGTTATATTTCTAGAGTTAGATTTGTACTCTATAGAATTCTATAATTCTTGTTGAGCATAGAGATCATTCTTTTCTTGGATTGAATGCAACTCTATGCTCTTTTATTGTGTATATTTTGTAAATATTAAGTGGCGATGGGTATATGAAGAAATACTGTAGAATGATGTGAAAATTTTATTTGAAATATAATTTAATTTGATAAAAAATTAAAATTATATACATGAATTATAGACATATGCAAAAAAAGGATTTATAATAATATTTTGGGATTTAAAAATGATTCTTTAGAACTATATAAAATTATGGAGGTGCAAGTGTTGAATTTAAAATTAAAAGGAAAGTTATTACTACCTATTATAACTTTATTTTGTGTTTTAGGGGCTATAATATCGTTTTTCGTTTATGAAGAAATAACAAATTTGGTAGCTCATAATGAGTTGAAATCAAAATTAGATTTAGGATATGAAGCTATAAGTGAAAGATATAAAGGGGATTGGAATATAAAAAATAACCAACTATATAAAGGTGATGTTCTTATTAATGATAATAATGATATAGTAGATTATATAAAAGATTTAACTGGATCAGCAGTTACAGTATTTTTATATGATACAAGAATAGCTACAAATATAGTGAATGAAGATGGTAATAGAGCGGTAGGAACAAAAGCTAGTGAAAAAGTGATAAATGCGGTAATAAAAGAAGGGACATCTTTTTCGGGTAAAGCAGATATTTTAGGAGAAAAATATTTAACACAATATATTCCAATTAAAGATAAAAATCAGAATACAATAGGCATGTTTTTTGTTGGAGTAGATTATATATATATAAAAGAAATATCAAACCCAATAGTTATGAAAATAATGCTAATTATAGCTATAATTATTGTGATAAGTGTTCTAATTATTCTATTTATAATTAATAAAATAACTAATAATATTAATAAAGTTGTATATACTTTAAAAGAAGTTGAACAAGGAAATCTAACTGTATATTGTGATATACAAGAAAAAGATGAAATAAAAACTATAGCAGATATTACGAACAATATGATATATAATATAAAAGAACTTGTAGGTAAGATTAAGGTATCTACTGATACAGTAGTTGAAGCGTCTACTTCATTATCTTATTCCATAGAACAAACGGCTTTATCAACAAATCATATAACAAAAACGACAGAAGAAATAGCTCAAAATAGTAGTCAACAGTCTAAAAATATGGAACTTGGTGTAATGCAGATAAATGAACTAGCAAATAACATACATATGGTTTTTAATTCAAGCAACGATATGAAAAACATATCAGACGAAACAAATAATATAAATAATAAGGGATTGACAATTGTAAAAGAGTTAATAATAAATACTAAAAAAGGTAATAAAGTATCACAAGAAGTAAATGAAATCGTAATAAATGTAGATAAAAGAGCACAAGAAATAAGTATAATTACAGATACTATAGGTAAAATTGCTGAACAAACAAATTTACTTGCTCTAAATGCAGCAATAGAAGCTCAAAGAGCAGGAGAACATGGCAACGGATTTGCTGTAGTAGCACAGCAGGTTAGGAAATTAGCGGAAGAATCTAAAAATGCAGCCAATGAAATTAAAAATTTAATTTCAGGTATACAAAAACAATCTAAAAGTGCTGTTGAGGGTATACGAAAATCTTCTAAAGTATTAAATGAGCGAGATATTTCGGTAAAGGAAACAGAAAATATATTTAACAATATATCTAGTTCAATACAAGGTTTAGTATCAAAAGTATATGAGATACAGAAATATAGTTCGGAAATGGAAGCTAAAAAGAATGATATAGTAGACATAACAGAAAATATATCTGGACAAATACAAGAAACATCTGCGGCGACTCAACAGGTTTCTTCTTCAACAGAAGAACAATTAGCTACAATAGAAGATCTTTCTTCTCAAGGAAATAAATTAGAAAATCTATCTCATATATTAAAAAATGCAGTAGAAAAATTTGAAATTTAAAGTAAAGAGTATACAATATATTAGGTGTGTAGAGTGTGTAAATAACTTTGTGCTTTAAGATTTATAATTGCTAAATTTGATATTAATCAATATTTAGGAAAAATTGAATATTTCAAGCTCTATTATTTTTACATCTTTATATGTAACATATTTAAGCGTATTTCTTATTTTATGAATAATGTATATTTGGACTTGTGAATTAGGGAATGTAGTATCTAACATTTCTTGAAGTGTCTCTTTAAAAAGGTGTAAAAAATCCTCTTTCTGGTTTTAATCTTAGTGTAAATTATTACCATGAAAGAGGATTTTTTTCATTTAAGGACAGACTTTTTACATTACCAATCTAAAGCTTTATATAAATAGGTTTAATCCAGAATCTTCAGCTGCACCAAGGTAGCTTGCAACTCCTCCTATTTCAACTCCATCTATAAATTCCTCTTCTTTAAGACCCATAACATCCATAGACATAGAACAAGCTACTATTTTAACACCTAAATCCATGGCATTTTTCATTAAAGTCTCAAGTGAATCAACATTTTTCTTTGCCATAACATGATTTATCATCTTAGGACCCATACCGCCCATGTTCATCTTAGATAAAGGCAGTTTAGAAGTTCCTTTTGGCATCATCATACTAAACATTTTTTCAAGAGTATCCTTTTCAACATCAGGAGCATCGTGTTTTCTTAGAATATTTAGTCCCCAGAATGTAAAGAACATAGTGACTTTTTTACCCATAGAAGCTGCACCTGTAGCTATTATAAATGAAGCAATAGCCTTATCTAAATCACCACTAAATACAACCATAGTTGCTCCATCTTTTGTTTCTGTTAATGTATTAGAATCATTTCTAACTAAATTATTACTTTGACCTTTTTGAATTAAAGCTTTGAATGCATTGTTTTCAAAATCAGATTTTAAAAGAGTATTTCCAGTTTTATCACACCAAGATGCAATATCTTTTACAAAACCAGGATCACTTGCACTTATTTCTAAAACTTCTCCTTCATTCATCTTCTCAATGTTTTGATATACCTTCATAATGGGTCCTGGACACTGAAGTCCACATGCATTTAATGATATTGTAGGTGCTATTTCCATAAGACAATCCTCCTCTATATCAGTTGAACCAGAATCCGTAACACCACAGTCACAACTACTAGAAGAATCTGGCTTAAATACAGATGAATAAGTTTTATAACCTCCATCTAAATTTTTAACCTTGTGACCATGTTGAGATAATATTCTACAAGCTAGATATCCTCTAAGTCCAACTTGACAAGTTATATAAACTTCTTTATTCTTTGGTATTTCATCAAGTCTATTTCTTATTTCTCCTAAAGGAATATTTATAGACCCTTTTATATATCCCATATCTCTTTCTATTGATTCACGAACATCTATTAAAAGACCTCCGTTTTCAACTATCTTATCTATTTCATCCCAATAAACAACATCAACCATACCTTCAATTATATTAGAAGCAACATAGCCAGCCATATTAACAGGATCTTTAGCTGATGAATAAGGTGGAGCATATGAAAGCTCTAAATCAGGAAGATCTAAAACATTAAGACTACCTTTAATAGCAGTAGCTATAACATCAATACGTTTATCAATACCATCATATCCTACCGCTTGAGCGCCGAATATCTTACCTGTATTAGCATCAAATATAAGTTTTAAAGATATAGGAAAGGCACCAGGATAATATCCAGCATGAGAGTTTGGATGTACATGTATAGCTTTATATTTAATACCTAATCTTTTTAAAGTTTTTTCATTATTACCAGTTGAAGCAACCGTCATATCAAATACCTTTGCTATAGATGTTCCTAAAGTTCCATTATATTTAACATTTCTACCCATTATATGATCTGCAGCAAGTCTTCCTTGTCTATTAGCAGGCCAAGCTAGAGGAATCATAGTAGGTTTTTTATTTATATAATCTTTAACTTCTACAGCATCACCAATTGCATATATGTTTTTATCAGAAGTTCTAAGAGTTTCATCTATCTTTATTGTTCCACGTTCACCGATATCAAGACCAGCATCCTTTGCAAGTGAACTTTCAGGTCTAACACCTATTGATAATATAATCATATCTGTATCGATTGTTTTTCCGCTTGAAAGTATTATTTGCTTTCCATTGTTTTTGAACTCTTTAACACCATCTTCAAGAATCAAATTTACACCTTTATCTTTTATATGAGAGTGAAGAATACTAGCCATCTCATAGTCAACAGGAGCCATTATCTGATTACCCATTTCAACTAAAGTAACCTCAATACCTCTATCGTGAAGATTTTCTGCCATTTCAATACCTATAAATCCTCCACCTACAACAACTGCTTTTTTAGGTTTATTGTTATCTACAAAATTCTTAATATTGTCAGTATCAGGTATATTTCTAAGAGTAAATAAATTGTTAGCTTCATCTATACCAGAAATTGGAGGTTTAATTGGGCTAGCTCCAGGAGATAATACCAATACATCGTAACTTTCTTCATAAGTTTCATTAGTTCTTAAATTTTTAATTGTAACAGTTTTATTTAATCTATTTATTTTAACAACTTCGCTTAAATTTCTAATATCCATATTAAATTTTTTAGACATACCTTCAACAGTTTGAACAAGTAGTGCATCTCTTTCTGTTATAGTTTCCCCTATATAATAAGGAAGACCACAGTTTGCAAAAGAAATATATTCTCCTCTTTCAAACATAAGGATTTCAGCTTTTTCATCTAATCTTCTAAGTCTTGCAGCAGTAGAAGCACCTCCTGCAACTCCACCAACTATAACTATCTTTTTACTCATATTGAAACCTCCTTAATATTTATATATTAAAATATTATGATATAAATTCTAGAAAAAGACATATTAAAATAATGCCTTTATTATATTTGCTACCTTGTCGTTTGATACACTATAAATTATCTCAAGACCATTTCTCTCACCTTTTATTATACCCGCTGATTTCAATTTTGAAACATGCTGAGATATAGTAGACTGAGGCATATCAAGACAATTTTGCATATTAGATACATTACTAGAACCTGCATCTAAAAGACCTTTTACTATACAAAGTCTTACTGGATGAGCTAAGGCCTTTAAAAGTTCTGAGTACTCATCAAATAATTGTGGATTAGTTTTATAGTTTTCCATAGCTTCCTCCTATAGTACGTTATATTATAATATTACGATATTAATATATATTTGTCAATCTGTATTTGTTACTAATTATATTATTACCAAAATAAACTATAAAAATAAAATTAAAATTTTTTTTGTTTTTATGGAACTTTTTCAATTTCATATCGTCTAATGAGTATAGACAACAATATGAAGGGAGAAATTCAAAATGAAAATAAGAAATAAAGCTATAGCGACAACTTTAATAGGGGCGAGTTTATTAAGCAGTATGATGCCAGTATTTGCAAACGAAAATCTGAATAAAGATAAGGATTTAAAACCTGTATTAATATCAGTAGAAAATCCGGTTCCAGTACTTATTAATAATGCACCGGATAAGAATGTAAATGTAAATATCGATGGAAAAATAGTATCTTTCCCAGATCAAAAGCCTATATTAATAAAAGCTGAATCAAGAACTATAGTACCGGTAAGATTTATAACTGAACACTTAGGAGGAATAGCTTCTTGGGACGATACTACAAAGACTGCTATAATTGAACTAGACGATAAGAAGGTTGAGTTACCAGTTAATAAAAAATACGCTAATGTAGATGGAGCACAAGTAGAACTTGATTCATCAGCTAAATTAATAAGTAACAGAACTTTTGTACCTTTAAGATTTGTATGTGAAACTTTCGGATACGATGTTTCTTGGGATGTTAAGACTGACACAGTAGTGTTAAATAAAAAAGATGATAATGCTTATACAGGAGGAAGTAAATACTTTGATGAAGAGTTAGGACTTTATAAAATGTTTGGAAATGCTACTAACATAGAAAATGATACTATATTAGTTGATGGAGAAGGACTATATAATCAAATAAGATTTAATATAAATGAAGATACTGAGATAGTAGATTTAGATGGAAAAAAACTATCAAAAGAAGATATAAAGGAATTAAGTAAAATAACTGTTTATCATGATCAAAAGATGACAAGAAGCTTACCTCCTATAGCAAACGCTCAAAAAATAGTAGTTGCTAACTTTAATGTAAAAGACGGAAAAATAACACAAATAACTGATGTGAAAAATGGTAAGATGTTTCTTGTAGGAAGCATGAACGATGGAATAAACTTTAACATAAGTGATGAAACAGTAATAGTTAATGAAGCTGGACAAAAATTAACTACGGATGCTTTAACTAAAGGAGCTGAAGTTGAAGTATACTATGGTAATATAATGACTATGAGTTTACCTCCAATTACAAATGCAACTAAGATAATAATTAAATAGATTTAAACAAAAAATAGCAGGAATGTTCCTGCTATTTTTTTGTTATAATGAATAGGAAATTAATTTAAACGGAGGATATTATGGAAGATAGATATAAAATATATTCAAAATATTTAAAAGAAAAGTATGGAGAGAAGGTTTACAAACTGCCTTTAAATCTACCTTTGACTTGCCCTAATAGAGATGGTGCGGTTGGAGTAGGAGGTTGTAGTTTTTGTGCAGATGTTGGAGCTGGATTTGAATCTTTAGAGAATACTCTTTCAGTAAAAGAGCAGTTAGAAAAGAATATGGATTATATAAGAAGAAGATATAAGGCAAACAAGTTCATAGCATATTTTCAAAACTATACTAACACTTATATGGAACTTGATAAGTTTGAAAAATATATGAATGAGGCAATTATACAAGATATAGTTGAAATCTCAGTTTCTACAAGACCAGATGCTATAAATGATGAGTATTTAAAAATATTAAAAGATATTGAGTCTAAGGGTGTAAATATATCAATAGAGCTTGGACTTCAAACAGTAAATTATCATACACTTAAAAAAATAAATAGAGGTCATACATTAGCTGAGTTAATTGATGCAGTTATAAGAATCAAAAAATACGGATTTGAAACTACAGTTCACTTAATACTAAACCTTCCAAATGATAATATGGACGATATAATAGAAAATGCTAAGGTATTATCCGCTCTTAAAGTTGATGGGGTTAAACTACATTCACTTTATATAGCTAAAGGAACTAAGATGGCGTGTGAGTACCAGAATGAAGAAATAGAAATGATAGAGTTAGAAGAATATGTGGAAAGAGTTTGTACATTTTTACAGTATATATCAAAAGATATAGTAATACACAGACTTATAGGTAGGGCACCTGAAGAAGATACACTGTTTTGCAATTGGAATACTTCTTGGTGGAAGATAAAAGATATGATAGATGAGTATCTAGAGATTAATGATATACATCAAGGAGATAAGTGCGATTATTTAAATGGGAAAAGTGTCAAAAAATTTGTGTAGGAGAATACTATGTATATAAATGGGAATTTAAAACTGGAAAGTGACTATGAAATAAGAGTTATAAGAGAAGATGAATTTGATGTTGATTTATTCATAGATATAAACTATAGAAGTGTAGATCTTGATATAGGAAATAATGACTTAAATATATCTAGAATACAGTTCCAAATGGTAAGAGCTATACTTTTAAGATTTAGCAAAAATGGAACTAGAATGACTTGCCATATGTTAAGAAATATAGATTTATATTCTGCATTTAGTAATTTTGAAATAGAATATAAGGATAGAGTTGTTAAGATTGAACAAATTGAAGAAAAAGTAGTGTTGAGTATTTAAAATTAATATTAATTTTAAATATAGGGAGGGATTTTATGGGCGGTTATAGTGGTTGTAAGAAATCTATATTTGATAGGATAAAGAATCGGATTTTAAAGGTTCATAATTATTTATGCAATACAGATGTGGTAACTTTTATTTTATCTATAATATTGATACAGTATTTATCGGTTATATTACTTAGTCCTTTGATTATGCTTTTTCCTGATAATAATGGAGCAGCACCTTTTGATCCAGAAGAATCTAAGAGACTTATGCTTATATTAGGAGTTGTTATTGCACCTTTAATTGAGACTCTTTTATATCAAAAGATTGTAATAGATATATGCGATAAGATAAAGTTTTTTAATAATAAAAAGTTTATAGGAATTTTAATATCTGGAGCAATATTTGGATCAAGACATACGTACAGTCCACAATATATGGTTCATATGTTTGTGGTAGGAAGTGTATGGGCATATGCGTATACTGTATATAAGGAAAAGAAAAAGCACCCTTATTGGGTAGTTTGTTGTATTCATGCTATTAACAACTTTATAGCTTTTATTATGCTATTAACAATTTCATAGCTTTTATGATGATATAAAAAATGGATAAGATAATCTTATCCATTTTTTAGTCTTGTATTATATAAAAATATAGCAAATCCCGAACCTATTATCAATATATAACCTATAAAGCTAAAAGCATCTGGAAGTTCACTCCAAAGTATAAATCCTAGTAAGCCTGAAAAAATCACATTCGTATAATTATATATTGAAATTTCACCCGCTGGTGCAAGCTTATAAGCTAAGGTTAAACTGAATTGAGCAAGGGATGCAACTATTCCAGTCATCATAAGTATAAGAAACTGATGTAAGCTTAAAGGCTTAAAATTTATTATCATTAAAGGAAACATTATGCACGATGATACGAATGAAAAATAAAATACTATAGTATAAAACTCCTCTTTATCTCCTAAAAGTCTCACCATAGTATAAGCTCCACCTGCAAATACAGCAGATACAACACCTACAAATGCAGGAAATGCTTCTATATTAAATTGTGGTTTTATTATAAATAGAGCACCTATAAAAGCAACTATTAAAGATGGTATCTGTATACGAGATGGTTTTTCATTTAAGAACCATAGAGCAAATAGAGTTACAAAGAATGGATTCAACTTATTTAACATAGAAGAATCTGAAAGTAACATATGGTCTATTGTATAAAAATATCCAATCATACCTATAGTACCAAGAATAGATCTTAGAAGTAGATGTTTTTGGTTTTCTTTTTTACCAAAGAAATTTTTTTTATTCTTAATAACTAAAAAAGCAGCTACAAATGTGCTTATAAGGTTTCTAAAAAAAGTCTTCTCTATAGTAGGAAGATCTCCGGCCAATTTAACTAATGCCCCCATTAAAGCAAAACAAAAAGATGAAAAAAGCATATAAAGAATTGCTTTTGATTTATTGTTCATAAAATCAAGTCCTTTCAAGTAATATTGCATTGTGTATACAATTGTATAATAATTATTCTATTTTGTAAAATTATTTCGAGTATGGTATAAGAACAGTATATTCGCTTTGATATAAGTAGGTTAAAACCAAAAGCATAAGCTTATAGGCTGATGCTTTTGATTTTATTTCCATCCATATCGCATATATTAACTTTAGTACAGCCATCTTCGTATGTAAAATACATAATATTTTTAACGTATTTATCATCAACTGTATATTCTTGTATTCTAATAGGTCCATACAAATTTTCATCTTCTAAAATGGTTTTTGGATGCTGCTGGTATTTATGGAGTGTATATCCTATAGATTTTATTTTACCTTTATTATTTTCATCATATGATGTATATACTAATGTATAATCTTCGTTAAAGGTAACTGAGTCAATAGATGGGACTGCTCCGAACATATCTGTGTTGTATGGAATTGTATCAAGCTTGGAATTATCTTGATCTTCATTTTTATTTCTAAACATAAATATATTTAACTTAGAGTCAGAGATTATATTCATACCTATAAATCCAGACCCTCTGTATATTTGTCTAGCATTTACTATGTTTTTAATATAAGGTTTATTTAATTTATCAATGTATTCTCCATTGTATCTCATTCTATAAAGATCTAGCCTATTCTTATTCACTTTTGTATATGTTAAAGAAGAATAAATTGAACTAGCACCAAGTATATATTGTGGCTTTCTATAGTAAGTTTGAAAATTTTCTAAATTATTATTTGAAGAAAATAGGAAGGTACTACTATTAAATGGATGTATATATATCAAATCATCATTTTTATTTGTGAAAAGTAAATGTGCTTTAAAAGCCATACTATCTGCATTTTCAAATTTATCTATAGGTTGTTTGTATGAGTTAAATTCGAAACCATCTTTTTGATAATCTAATTTTGTTAGTACTATTCCGTCTTTATAAGCAGTTACTATATCATCTGATGAAAAATTGTCGCGAGTTATAATAGTATCCAAATATTTATGAGTAATATATTTATTTAGTTGAGTTATTTCATTTGTATTTAAATCAAATAGGTGTAGGTATGAATAATCTAATCCATTTTCATTTTTAGTAGATAAAATTATTAGTGCAGGGTAACCATTTACATTGTAAAATTCTATATTTTTTATATTGCCAAGCTGTTCAGATTCTATATTTATAGAAGGTCTTATTATATCTTTATAATCCTCTTTTTCATATGAATAAGATAAAAAAGTTAAAAGCAAAAGAAATATAAAAGTTACTAAAAAACTATACTTTTTCATAGACTACCTCCAATTAATGGTATAATTAGATTATATTTGATTGTAGAGTTTGTAACAAGAGGTGAATAATGAACTTAAAAGAAATATTAAAAAAATCAATGAAAAGTGTAAATAAGTCTATATGGATAATTTTAATACCTTGTATTATAGATATTTCAAACTTGATTTCCTATGAAAAAATATTTAATATAAAATATATACTAAACTCATATATGATTTCATTTAAAATGTCTATAATATCTGTACCACCTAGTGCTAAGCATATAATTAAGAACTTTCCTAGTCCTTTGCTTGAATATAAAAATGAAGCATTTCTTGGAATTATAAATGAACTTACACTATTTAATATATTTCTTTTTCTTACGGTTATATGTTTGATGAGTTTTATAAAGGCAGGTTATTTAGGAAGTATAAATGATATGAAGAATGAAAGGTGTTCTTTAAATGATTTTATATATTTTGGAAATGAATTCTGGTATAGATTATTTTTATTAAATTTAATATGTTATATACCTTTTTTCTTAGCTTTTATAGACCAAGCGTTTATATGGATATCTATTCTATATATACCATTTTTCTATGTTGAATATGTAATAGTAGTAGAGGATATACTTTTAATTTCAGCTTTAAAAGAAAGCATTAATGTATTGATAGATAATTTTAAACTCACTATAAAAATGATGTTTCAATGTGGGGTATTATATTTGCCAATAAGTGTTGCAGTATATATATTTAGTTTTTGGGGTGATTTTGGAATCGGATTTAGTATTTTTATAGTAAATTATTTCGGAGTATGTGTTAATAAGACTGTATTTGAAATTTATAAAAATTTAAAAAAACCAGAAGAAGTTCAGGGTGTACATATTGATTATTATGTATAACGGAGCTTAAATTATAATAGGATTAATAGTTGTAGGTCATATTCTTTTAGTCATAACTGTAACTTTTTATGTTATACTACTGTTTATAATAGATTATTTAGGTATAATCCCTATGATGGCTAAGGATATTAGATATATAAGAGAAAAGATTGATATATAACTAATAAGCTTTAGTGTTAGTTTAAGGTGACCTAGTTATAGGTCATTTTTTATCGTGTGTGTATTTATTTCAAGGTGTTAGAAAGGAAGGTGTATGAGTATGAAAAATAAAAATAATACCTATAACACTCTGTTTCATTGGCATAATTTTCGTTTAAAACTTGTTATGCAAGGTATAGTAGTAGGTGCTTTATCTGGTTTGTTAGTAGTACTATACAGATTCTTATTAGAAAAAGTAGGAAATTTAACTAGTAAAATTTATATTCTACAGACACAAAATAGTTATTTGATTCCTATTTGGTTTATAACATTAGGTTTACTTGCGTATATAGTTGGAGTTATGATAAAAAAAGAGCCAATGATTAGCGGAAGTGGAATTCCTCAAGTAGAAGGGGTTTTACTTAGAAAGTTAAATGTGAATTGGCTTAGAGTAATTGTTGGAAAATTCATAGGAGGAGTTTTGGCGATAGGAGCAGGTTTGTCTTTAGGAAGAGAAGGTCCTTCAGTTCAAATTGGAGCCTCTGTTGGGCAAGGGTTTTCAAGAATTTTTAAAAGAGTAAAGATAGAAGAAAAATATTTAATTACTAGTGGAGCTAGTGCAGGACTTGCTGCTGCATTTAATGCACCTTTAGCTGGAGTAATGTTTGCACTAGAGGAAGTTCATAAAAACTTCTATCCATTAGTTTTATTATCAGCTATGTCGGCATCACTTACAGCTGATTTTGTAGCTAAGAACTTTTTTGGATTAAAACCAGTTTTTGATTTTAGACGTCTTTATATTTTACCTCTAAATCAATATATATATTTAATTATATTAGGAATAATATTAGGGGTATTTGGTGTGTTTTTTAATAAAACTCTTATGAAAACACAAGATTTTTATACTTCAAAAAAATGGCTTCCTGTTGAATTTAGACCAATGATACCATTTTTAATGGCAGGAATACTAGGATTATTTTTACCGCAGGTTTTAGGTGGAGGACATGAACTTATAGGGTCATTAGTAGAAGGCAAGTATACAATGAACATGATATGTATTATTTTAACATTTAAATTTATTTTTACAATGTTCAGTTATGGGTCGGGAGCACCTGGAGGAATATTCTTACCTTTATTAGTAATTGGAGCATTAACAGGTGATTTATATGGAAGTGTTATTGTTAAGTATTTTCATATGGATAGTCAGTATATAAGTAATTTTATTATATTAGCCATGGCAGGATATTTTACAGCAATAGTTAAGGCACCTATTACAGGTAGTATTTTGATTACAGAGATGACTGGATCTTTTAGTCATCTACTTCCATTAACTATTGTTTCTATAATTTCATATACTGTAACTGATATATTAAATTCAGAACCTATATATGAATCATTACTTGAAAGACTTTTAAACAAAAAAGGAGATAATGAGTTTCATGGAGATAAATCTAAAAAAATACTTTTAGAAGTTGCAGTATGTTTAGGTACTGAACTTGATGGTAAAATGGTTAAAGAAGTAGAGTGGCCTAAGAATACTTTATTAGTAGCTATAAAAAGAGGAGAAGTAGAAATAATACCAACAGGGAAAACTACTATTTCAGCAGGAGATTATTTAATAGCTCTTGTGAATGAAGATGAAGCTGCTCAAATAACACAGAAGTTAAAAGAAATGGCAGGAAACTTTATCATGGAAAATATAAGCAATTATTAAAATTAAAAAAGACATTCCTTATTGATTTAAGGAATGTCTTTTAATATATCCATTATATCAAGTACTGCTTTATCCTTTTGTTTTGATTCAACCATTAGGTCAAATTCATATTTACTCATAACATTTAAAAGATAATTAAAGTCATGTATGTGTATATAGTCGCTGTGTTTTCTATCAAATTTATTATCACGTCCACTGCTTATATGAAGCTTAGGTATTAGATTTATATTTTTCCATGTATTTACTATATCAGATATATATTTTTCAATATTTATATTATTAGGATTATTACATTTATGATGATGTATATCTAAAACTATTGGAATATCGGTTTTTGAACTTATATAAAGTGCATCTTCAACTGTAAATGATTTGTCGTCATTTTCAAGTCTTATCATATTTTTTATATCACTATCTAATTTATTGAAAACTTCTATAAATCTTTGAGTAGCAGATTCTTTATCGTTATATACCCCACCAGTATGAATTATCATATCATTACCAGATAATCTTTTAAGTATATCGTAGTGGTATTTAATATTGATTATACTGTTTTTGACTACTCTTTCATTAGGGCTATTCAAAACTGTAAACTGGTCTGGATGCATAGAAAGTCTTATATTGTATTTTATAACTAGGTCTGATATATCATTCATAATATTTAATATTTCATCATCTTTTTTCCAATTCCAATCAAAGTCATTTATAACGTCTGGATGTGTTACGAGGGGAAGCAACCTACTACTTACTCTATACATATATATATCATGCTTTATATTCCAAAGGAGAATATCTTTTACTAGATAGAGGTTATTTATTATTTTATCTCTTAGATAAACTATTCCATATTTATAAACTGAATTTAATCTACAATCATTGAATTTTCTAGGTTGTAAGTGGGTATTTATACAAGCATATCCAATCTTTTGAAGCATTTTATCACCTACTTATTTAATTAACTTAAGTATTATTTTGCTACAAAAATAATATATTATAATTAGAATTTTAAAATTTAGATTGAACTATGATATACTTTAATGGAAAATTATTGAATTATATAAGGAGGGAATATGTTTAATAGAAAAAAATATATAATATTGTTTTTTATAGTTTGTGCTATTTTAACAGGATGTACAGATAAAAGTAATAGTGTAAGTGATATATCTGATTTGGTTCCAGAAGGTTGGCATATAATAAAAAAAGCAGAAGGCGATTTAAATAAAGATAATATAGATGATATAGCAGTTGTAATAGAAGGAACTAGTGAAGTAGAAGAAGAAGCTCCAAATAGGGAATTATTAATAGCTTTTGGAAATAAAGATGGTACATATACACTTTCAACAAAATCTGAAAAGGCAATACTGAGAGCTGATGAAGGTGGAGTTTGGGGAGATCCATTTGAAGGAATATCAATAGATAATGGGTCTATTTTAATTAGTTTTTATGGTGGTAGTAATTGGAGATGGTATGGTAAATATAGATTCAGATATCAAGATAATGATTGGTATTTAATTGGGGCAACAATAGGTTCTTATCATACTTCTACAAATGAGTATACACAAGAGATGGATTACAATTTATTAACGGGAGAATACATACAAAAGAAAGCAGATGAAAATGGAGTTATAAAAATAACAAAAGGGAATAGAGGTAAAAGAGATCTTTTAAAGCTTGAGGATTTTATAGCTAGTGATGGGGAAGGAAATATTAAATAAAGAACAAATAAAAAAAGTATATAGGGTTTATTAACCAAAAATGTTGCTTATTAAAATAACGCTACTGCAATAATATTTTAATAAAACTAAAGATTATGCCTTATGAAATATCCTAAAACTTCTAAACTCTCTACGGTCAGACAACGAAGTTTCTAAACGGATATTTCAACGTCATAATCTAAGTTTTATAGAAAAATATTAAAAATCAGTAGCTACCTAAATTTCGTACAAATGTAATTATTTATTCACTATAAAATACCAATTGATCAAATCTCTAATTTGGAAAAATTATAGCTCTTAATCCCAAAACAA
>NZ_JBBMMD010000079.1:0-30086 GCF_037844525.1 Tepidibacter sp. Z1-5
ATGTCATTTGTTTTGGGATTAAGAGCTATAATTTTTCCAAATTAGAGATTTGATCAATTGGTATTTTATAGTGAATAAATAATTACATTTGTACGAAATTTAGGTTACTAACATTTTTATAGGAAGTTTTTTTGGAATTAGTGAATATATCATAAAACTAATACTTAATAAAGAGTACTTCTTATATCTTAAATATATCCAATATATCACTAGGACAATTAGCTATAAAATCCGCCTCTCCATTTTCAAGTTGGCATAATGTATGCCATCCCCATGTAACTCCTATAGTTTTAGCTCCTGCAATCTTTCCTTCAGTCATATCTCCCTTAGTATCACCTATATAATAAGAAGGAAGATTAGGGTGAAGGTTCATAACATGTTTAATTTTCTTTATTTTACTTTTCTCTACATCAGCACCTATTACATCTTCAACACAGTCTACACCATTGGATTTAAGAAAATCAGTAGTTAAGGAAGAAATATTAGAGGTTATTATGAATACCTTGTTATTTAAGCTAAGGGATTGAAGCATTTCTTTTACTCCACCAAATAATTTGGAATTGAATATATTCTTTTCAGAATTTTTCTTGTATGAAGAGAGTATATTATCGATTGTATCTTCATCTATACCAAGAGATAATATACTCTCGTAAACATTGTTATCGAATAAATCTAGCATATCCCTTTGGGACCTTACAGCTAAAAGACCATGTTTATTACAAGCAGATATAAAGTCTTTCGTAAATTGTTCTAGAGAGTCTATTATTACTCCATCAAAGTCAAACATTATTAGATTCATATTTTTCCCCCTTTAAAAAAGAATCTCCCCTGAGTAAAAGGGGAGAGTGGTTTAAAATTCGAATTTTTTCTTTCTATATCCTTTTAAGTAGTTCATGCAGAAGTGATCTCTTCCGGCTAAAGTTTCAGCAACTATTATATTTGCCATCATTTGTTTATCAAGAGGGTTTATTAAAAGACCATCGAGTCCTTTTGATATAGCCATAGTAGCAAATAAACTGTTTATGAATTTACGCTTTGGAAGACCATAAGATATATTAGATAGACCACATACTGTATGAACTCCTTTGAAATTAGTCATTATTTTTTCTACGGCGTCTAAGAATTCTACACCGAAGGTATCTTTAGTGGCGATAGGTTGAACTAGAGGATCTACATATATATTATCTAAAGGAACATTGTTTTGAACTAGTCCATTTATAAGTTTATCAGCTATTTTAAGTCTATCATCAGTAGTTTCAGGCATTCCATCATCGCTCATACAAAGAGCGACTACCTTAAGGTCTGTTCCTGAAACTATTGGAAGTATTTTATCATGTCTATCTTTCTCGAGAGATATAGAGTTTATCATAGCAACTCCGTTATGAACTTTTAAAGCTCTTTCAATAGCATTAGGATCTGGAGAGTCTATACAACAAGGTGTATCTACTTCTTCTTGAACATTTTTAACTAACCACTCAAGGTATTCAGGTTCTTGACCTACAAATATCCCCGCATTTACATCTATATAATTAGCACCTGCATCAGCTTGATCACGAGCAATTTTTTTTATGTAATCACAGTCCTGCTCTTCAATAGCTTTTCCTATTAATTTACGGCTGGCATTAATAAGTTCACCAACAATAATCATATATATTACCCCCCTTTAATTATATAAAAGGGTTCCAAAGGAACCCTTAATATTACTTAACTAATTTACGAGCAAGTTCTACAGCTTCAGCTGCATCTTCACTGTATCCACTAGCGCCTATTTGATCAGCAAATTTTTGAGTTACGGGAGCTCCACCTACCATAGTTTTATATCCTAAATTATCTTCTTTTATTTTATTTATTACTTCTGACATGGCTGGCATAGTAGTAGTTAAAAGAGCAGACATACATACAACATCAGCACCGTGTTCTTTTGCTGCATTTAAGAATGTATCAGTATCAGCATCTATACCGATATCTATAACCTTGAATCCAGCACCCTCCATCATCATAGCAACAAGGTTTTTACCTATATCATGCATATCTCCTTTTACAGATCCTATTACTACAGTTCCTTTAGAAGCGTTGTCATCAGCACTCATATGAGGCTTTAATACATCAAGACCAGCCTTCATAGAATGAGCAGCCATTAACATTTCAGGTACAAAAAATTCGCCTTCACTAAATAATCTACCAACTTCATCCATAGCACTTATAAGTCCGTCATTAAGTATACTTGAAATATTTGTTCCTTTGCTAATTTCTTCTTCAACTGATTCAACAACTAATTCGTCGTCAAATTCTAAAACTGCATCATAAACTTTTGATATACTCATAAAAATCACCCCTAATAAAATTTGAATTAATAATCTTATATTTATATATTTGTAGATAAGCTATCGTTATTAGATAAATTAAAAATTGATAGCTTTAAAATAATATAGTAATATATATGAAAATATAGTTAAAAAAATTCTACCAAATAACATTTCCTTTTACTAAATTTTTGAATTTAGAATGTATTATACTATCAAGTTCAGAATCAAATGCAGATTTATTAGGTTTAGAAAGTATTTTATCAGCCACTTTAAAAGCTCTAACTTGAGCATCTTCTTTACCTTGGTCTATCCATTTTCCTCTCATGTCACGAGTTGCAACCTTAGGGTAGAACGCAGTCTTACGCATGTTCTTCATAGTGTGCATGCAATCCATATAAGTTCCACCAGGACCTATTTCTTTTATAATATCTAAGCCAAGATCTTTTTCTTTAAATTCAACACCGCGTTTCATTTGTTTTAACATTAAAGCTATCTCGTTATCTATAACGGCTTTGGAGAAGTCAAATGCCATAAGGCTTCCTAGTAATCCTCCCATGTTGAATAAATCAGAACCACCAAGTAGTGCAGCAGTAGTATTCATTCCGGTTTCATAGCCACACTGAGCATCGTTAACTTGAGAGTTAGTAAGACCGATATACCCTCCGGATGGAACATTATAAAATCTAGCCATTTCTGTATGGGCTCTTTGAAGTATTCCTGTTTCTATAGCACCTGGAGCGTAGTTACCTGTTCTCATATCAGCAACAGTTGAAAGAACTGCATATATCATAGGAGCACCTGGTCTTATCATTTGGATAAGAGTTGAAAGTGCTAAGAATTCTGCATTTCCAAGAACTAATGTAGATAGCATATTCATAGGAGAAGTCATACCTGCATTAGGAACTATAGTTCCGTAAACAGGAAGGCCCATTTGAGTAAGGTATATAACTGCTTCGGTAGATTCAACGTCCATAGTAAGGGGTGATACTACAGGGCAGTAGTGGTGATTTATAAAAGGTCTTTTCATGTAGGCTTCTTTAGAGCCTGCTATGGTGTATCCAAGTTCTAAAACTTGCTCTAAATCTTTGATAGTAGGAGTATTACTTCTTACAGGTTTCTTACAATTTTTGAGTGCTGGATAAAAACGAGATAAACTTATTTGATCCTTAGGAGCATCATCAGCTAGTGTTGAAATAGAGAATACATCAAATCCATCTAGTTCGTTTATTAAATAAGCAATGTTTGCAATATCAGTAGATGTTGAACGTCTTTCTTCTCCTGTTTTAGGATCAATGATATTAGGAGCAGAACTTCCCGTAACGATGACCGGTCTATCATCTTTTAGATTTATATCAAATTTTGGATCTTGAGCTGTAAATATATAATCAGGAACGTAGTACTCTCTGTATTTCTCAACTATATTTTTTGGTATTTTAACAAGGCAAGTCTTGTTGTCAACTAAACAACCATTTTTTTTAAATATATCTCTAGCTTTTACATTTCTAACTATAAGTCCTACATCTTCAACTAATTCAAGTGAAGCCTCATGTATTTTAAGTATTTGATCCTTATCAAAAAAATCAGCATAATGCATAATAATTCCTCCCCTGAATGTATTAAAAATATTTCTTATATATTTAAAATCTAATTAAATTATGTATAACATATAGATTCCAAGATAGAAGGAATCTATATGTTAATATATAAAGAAATCTATAGCAAATCTATATCAAAACTTGAGGATCATGTTAATCTATCCATTCCTTAGGAAGATACTTGAGTCTACCTAATCCATACTCGGTTATATTGTATTTTTCTGTCAACTCATTATTATCATCAAAATAAACATCAGTAGTTTCAAGCATTCCTACAGCCTTAAGAGACTGTATATATGAGCTTATAATTGTTTTTTTAAATTGACCTTCAGTTCCATATTCATCTCTTAAATTATTCATAATTTCGTGTATAGTTAAATTTTCTTTTTTTGATAAAAGATGAAGTATTCTAAATTTCATAGGAAGCTTTGTCATTTAAATCACTCCTTATTTCTTAGATTTAAAAGATCTTTAGGATTAGCTGATACTAAAAGAGTACCGAGTGTAATAACTAAACATCCTATTATTAGGTTTGAAGTGATTTGAAGGTCTGTAAACAACCAACCAAATAAAACAGACCATAAGGCGTAAGTTATATTAAAAGCCATGGCACGGCTTACACCAGTTGTATTAAGAGCTCTATACCAACCGATATAAGATAGTCCTCCAGCTAAACCAGCTAGTGCTAAAAAATATAAGCTATGCTGTTTAAAAGCATCAAAGAATACAGGAAATCCTGCTACAAGAGGAAGTATAGCAACTGCATATACAGTAAAAGATGTGGCTTCTCTAATACCAATAGATATATCAGGATCTACCATATCCATACCGTATGTTGACAAAACTCCTTCTGTAGCCCAACCCAAAGCTGCAAGTAATGATAGACCAAGTCCTAGATAAAAATGAGGGTAGTTTCCTCCTTCAGGAGGAACATATCCTACTATTATTGCTCCAACGATACAACAGAAAATTCCAAACCAAACTCTAGGTGATATTTTTTCTTTTAGTATGATAACTCCAAGTATAGCTCCAAGTGCAGGATAGGTGGCAGTTATAGAAAGAGCATAGGATGTTCCTGCTAAATTTATGCCCAATAAGTAACCAGACATACCGATTGGACCTCCGAATAAAGCTGCTAAACATACAATTTTACCTGGTTTTGTACTAAGAGTTCTTCCATATTCCTTCCATTTTCCATTGAATAAATTAACTAGGAACACCCAAAATGCTGCAAAACCATCATGAAGAGCAGCTCCAGCTAATGGAGCTGCGTATAAGCTAATGCCATTTGTAAAAGGCGCCATACCAAGGGCAATTCCCAAAAGAACACCACTAAGCCCCCATGAAGCACCAGAGAATATACCAAAACCAATTCCTTTTTTAGCGTGAGAAAGTTCAAGTTCCATTTGAGCTTGCTTAGCGGATTTTAAATCCATAAATATTCCTCCTTAATTAAGTTTTATTTTATATAACTTAAAAATAGAATTGTTTTGATATAGAGTTATGCTATAGATAACTAAGCTATAGGGATTTTGTCATGTTTGCTATCTCGTCTTTATGATTTTCTATCCATTTCATAAGTCTTACATTGTGTTGAAGATAAGCTGTATATTCATACTCATTAAGATCAACTCCATCATAATAAGCACAGACATCCCAATTTATAAGATACATATTAGCTGCTGCCATCATTGTAGGAAGGTACTGTATTTCTAAATCAGTAAGTGGAGACAATTCATTTATTTCCTTTAATGTATCTTGGTATGATTTTAAGAAAATTTTACATTTATCAAGTCTTAAGACACCATCTTGATCGTCGTCCCATAAACTACAGCAATAAGCCATGGCAAGACATACATCGAATAATCTAAGATCTATTTTTGACCAGTCAAAATCAAATATACCTACAACCTTATTGTTTAAGTATTTTAAATTTCCTGGATGGTAGTCATTATGACAAGGGTTTTGAGTCATCTTATCTGCAAACTCTTTAGGAATCTGGCAAGTTTCAATAACATCCAAAATATAATCTATATTTTTTAAATAATATTTATGGAATTTAGTATTTAAATCTTTTTTAGTGAAATCTTTAAATTTTTCTGGTAAAGTAGGTAAGAAATCCATTATTTTAGGCTCGGCTCTTTCGAGTCCTTTAGGATTGAAATTCTTAGAAGCATTATGAAAACGTGCTAAAATTGATGCTAAAGATGCATATTCTTCATCATTACAGTTAGGATTATCCCAGGAATACTTATCTTCTCCATCTAAATAGTCGTATATAGCGAAGTACTGAATAACTCCTGAATTTCTTTCTTTTTTAACAAAAGTAGTGCTGTTAATAGATGGAATTAAATTAGCCGCAATATCGAGACCATTATCAATTGAGAATTTTATAAGAGAATGTTCAAACTTTATTTCAGTTTCAGTTATACCATTCTTATATCTTCTAATAAAGTATTCGTATTTTTGCCCATCTTTTTCAGTATAAATTGCAAAGCTTCTGTTTATGTATCCACCGAATACTTCATAAACATCTAAAACCTTACCTATATCGTAATGATTTTCAACAAGGTCTACAATTTGACTTCTAACCAACGCTTTATCCATAGCATCATGAAAATTATCTGCTATATTTTTTAACTCTGAAGAACAATTGAAAAGCTCAGCTTTTTTGTCTATGCCAAGATCCCCAAAATACAACATTTTACTAGTATTCATATAATTCTTCCCCCTTAAATTATTTGATTGTAAATTGAAGTTTGCTATTTGAGAAAATGATAGGAACTTAATGTATGAGTAGCAGTAGAAAAGTCTTTTAGGACTTTTTGGATTTTATATATTTATTCAATATATTCTAGATGTATCTGAAATAGTACATTTAGCTTGTATTATTTTCTGAATTTCACGAAAATGTAATATATACCAAAATTCATTAATATACATATTGCAAAGTAAAGTTAGGGGCGATGCTATTTGAAAAAAACTGTATATATAAAAAAAGGACAGAATATACTACAGGGATTAAAAGAAAATAATATATCGTTTTATGCACCGTGTTCGGGTAAAGGAATTTGTGGTAAATGCAAGGTTAAAATAAAAAATAGTACAAGTAATATAACTAAAGAAGAACTTAAGCATTTGAGTAAAAATGAAATAGAAGAGGGAATAAGACTTGCATGTAAGACTTACATGATTGAAGGTGGAGAAGTTGAGATAGAATATGACATAAATGAATGTAAGAGTGATTTTAAAAAAATAAAGTATGATACCGAAAGCTTGATACAACAAAGATACATAAAAACAGATATTGAAAATGGGAGGAGTATAATAGATATAATAAAAAAACAATTGGGGGATGTATCTATAGATATTGAAATGATGAGAAAAATATCTAATACAAACTATAGCGACGGTATTAATTTAATATTATACAAAGATAAAATTATAGATATAAAAAAAGATAATAATTCTAATAATAAATATGGAATTGCAATAGACATAGGTACAACAACTGTTGCAGTATATTTACTCAATTTAAATACAGGAGAACAAATAAGTGTTAAATCGTTTCAGAATCCTCAGTCATTGTATGGTGCAGATGTTATATCTAGAATTAACTATACGATAGAAAATAAAAAAGGAATGGATGTATTAAGACAAAAAATTATAAAAGAAATAGATGATAATATAGGACTTATTTTAAATAAGCATAACATAGATAAAGAAAATGTATATAAATGTGTAATAGTAGGAAATACGGCTATGTCACACATATTTTGGGGATTGAATTTATATACTTTATCAAAGATTCCCTTTATACCTGTCAATAGAGAAATGTTATACGATAGAGCTTTTAACATAGTATTTGATAATATGAATAAAAATGCTGTTGTAATATTTTTACCTAATATAGCAGGTTTTTTAGGATCAGACACTGTAGGTGCTATGATAGAATCTGATTTGATAAACAACGATAAAAACATATTATTGATAGATCTTGGAACGAATGGAGAAATAGTTTTATCTACTAAAGAATCTCTTCTAGCATGTTCAACAGCGGCTGGTCCTGCTTTTGAAGGTGCAAACATAAAATTCGGTATGCAGGCATTTGATGGGGCTATAAATAAGTTTAAGATAAAAGAAGATATAGAATATGAAACTATAAATAATAAAAAGCCAAGAGGAATATGTGGTTCGGCATTAGTAGATATGGTAAGTGAAATGAAAAAATCAGGAATAATAAATAAAACAGGGAAAATAAACAATCCAGAAAAAATAAAAAATATTAAATTGAGTAAAAGAGTAGTAAAAAAAGATAAAAAGTATGAATTTAAAATAACTGAGAATATATCCATAACTCAAGATGATATAAGACAATTACAACTTGCAAAATCAGCTATAAGAAGTGGAATAAATATACTGATGAAAAAACAAAAGATAAGTATAGAGAATTTAGATTATATATATTTAGCTGGAGCATTCGGGAACTTTATAAATAAAGAAAGTGCAAAAGGAATTGGGCTTATTCCAGACATAGATTCTGACAATATAATATCAATTGGAAATGCAGCAGGAGAAGGAGCTAAAAAATTTCTTTGTAATGATAAGTTAGAAGAAGATATAAGTTATTATATGAAAAATACAGAACATGTAGATATAGCTAAATATGAAAATTTTCAAGAGGAATTTTTAAAGAATATATATCTTTAAATAGGAGTTCAAATAACTAAGATTTGGAGGTTAAGCAAAAAATCATAATCATTAAAATAACGCTGCTTAATTAACGTTTTGATAAAATTAAAGATTATAACTTATTAAATATACTAAAACTTCTTAAACTCCCTTATGGTCAGACAAAAGAAGTTTCTTAACGTATATTTAAACGTTATAATCTAAATTTCATATAAAAACGTTAATCAAAAGTAGCTAACATTTTAATAATCATGATTTTCAGATGAAGTTCTTCGTATTTTTGATAGATTTAAGAAAAAAGATCTTTTAAAGATATTACTTGGAGGTAAGGTATTATTTAATGATAAGAATGAAGAGTAAAAATATGGCTATGAAAATGTTAGCTACTACTTTTAGATATTTTGACTAAGATAACTTAGCCTTTGTCGTTAAATAAGCTGTTAAGAAATTTATGTGTTTGAGCGTAGCGAGTTTATAAATTTTAAGATTGTTTATAAGACAGAGGGTTAGTTATCTTCAAATATATCGTTTGAGGAGCGGTATTTTTGTAGCCATATTTCTGATAACCCACATAAAATAAGATAAATCATAGAGTGAAAATCTTTAAATTATAATCGGGGGGAAAAGAATATGAGATGTAAAGCGCTTATATGCGATGTTTTATCTAGGGATTTTTATTATTATAGTTCACTTAGTGACAATATAGTTGATATAGAGCTTATGGATTCATACAACCATTTGTATCCTAAAAAGATGAAGGAGAGTATACAAAAGAAGATTGATAGTGTAGATTCGTCTAAATACGATTACATATTAATGGGATTTGGACTCTGTGGAAATGCACTTAATGGTATACAAACTAATGATATAAAAATAGTAGTACCTAAGGTACACGATTGTATAACTCTTTTTATAGGTTCTAAGAGAAAATACAAAGAATATTTTGAAGAAAGTCCAAATTCTATGTACTATATATCATCTTGGATAGAAAAGAATGGAATGAATCAAGAAATGCAGGATTTAAAAAGTATAGGGCTTGGAGAAAGCTATGAGTACTATGAGCAAAAATATGGGGAAAAAGGAGCGAAATATCTTTCACAAATAGCTAATGAATGGATAAAAAGATACAATAAGGCTGTATATGTAACTAATAAATTGGTAAAAGAAGATTATTCTCATGAGGTTATGAATATATCTAAAAAAAGACAATGGAATTTTGAAGAAATAAAGGGAAATAGTTACATGGTAGAGAATTTAATAAATGGGTATTGGAATGAAGATGACTTTTTGGTAGTTGAAAAAAATAGTAGAATATATTCAACTGGAGACGACAATATCGTCGACTTTGAATACGTACAAAGTTAAGGGGAAAGCTTTGGAAATATTGAATAATAATATCCTATATGATATTATGAAAAAAAGTAGAATATGAGAATTAATTGGTAAAAGGGAAAGAGGTTAGAATCCTCTACAGCCCCCGCTACTGTAATGAAAGACGAAACCTAAAATTATACCACTTCGATTTTTTGTAGGAAGGTAAGGGAGTAGGATGAATCTAAGTCAGGATACCTTTTCAATTAATTAAATGGGAAGCCTTCGGAGGGAAGGGTGCTAATATATTTTGAGTTATAAATATAAAAACCTAGCCTTAACTAACAGGTTAGGTTTTTTTTTACAAAGGGGTGAATAGGTTGAATAAGATATTAATCGCAGGAACGAGTAGTGGAGTTGGGAAAACTACTGTTTCAATGGGGATAATGGCAGCTTTGAAAAATAGAAATCTCAAAGTTCAGCCTTATAAGGTAGGTCCTGATTATATAGATACTTCGTACCATACTTATATAACTAAGAGGAACTCTAGAAATTTAGATTCTTTTATGCTAGATGATGAGAAAATAAAGTATTTATATCTAAAAAATTCTAAGGATGCAGATATTTCTGTAGTAGAAGGAGTTATGGGACTTTATGATGGATTTGGAATAGATATAAATTCTTGTACAAGCTCATATACTTCGAAAATACTTAAAGCTCCTGTTATATTAGTTATAGACGGGAAGAGTATGGCTACGTCTGCTGCAGCTATGGTTTTAGGATATAAAAATTTAGATAAAGACGTTAATCTAAGAGGAGTAATAATAAATAATATAGCATCTAAAAGTCATTTTGATATAGTCAAGCAATCTATTGAAACGTATACAGACGTTGAAGTTCTTGGATATCTTCCAAGAAATATAGAATTTTCCCTTCCCTCCAGACATCTAGGACTTGTACCCACAATTGAAATGGATAAATTAGAACAAAAATTTGTCAAATTAGCACAGATAATAGAAGAACATATAGATATTGATAGATTGATACAAATATCAAAATCAGAAGAGGTATTATCAAGCTTTAAACCTGATTTACCTAAGTTTGAAAATGTAACAATAGCTATACCATATGATAAGGCATTTAATTTTTATTACTGGGACAATATAGACATGCTAAAGGATATGGGAGTTATTATAAAGACATTTAGCCCGTTAAATGATAAGCATCTACCTGAATGTGATGGTATATACATAGGTGGAGGATTCCCAGAAATATTTGCAAAAGAATTAGAGGAAAACAAGTCTATAAGAGAAGATATAAGAAGATACCATGAAAACAATAAGCCTATATACGCAGAATGTGGAGGACTTATGTATTTAGGTGATAGTATAGTTGATAAAGATAATAAAGAATACGAAATGGTTGGGATATTAAAAGGTAGGAGTGAGATGACAAAATCTCTTAGAAGGTTTGGTTATGCAAAAGGAACTGCTTTAATAAATACTACTATCTCTAAAAAAGAAGATATAGTTTGGGGACATGAATTTCATCATTCAGAGTTTATAACGGATGAGAAATGTGCTTATGAGGTGAAAAAAGAGAGAGATTCTAAAATAATAAAAGAGTGGATGGGCGGTTACCAAAAGAAGAATACTCTTGCAACTTATCTACATACTCATTTTTATTCTAATTTAAATATTCCTATTAACTTCTTAAATAAGGTGGTAGAAAACAAATGAATATAGTATCAATTTACACTGGATATGTGCTAGACATTTTATTTGGAGATCCTTATAGTCTACCTCATCCCGTTATATACATAGGTAAATTTATAAATTATGTAGAAAAAATTATAAGAAGGATATTTAAGACTGAAAAAAGTCTTAAAATAGGAGGATTTTTTTTAAATTTTATAGTAGTATTTACAACTTATTTTGCAACGGATTTAATTATAAAATTATCTCAGAATGTAAATTATTATTTATACTTGGCTGTAAATTCGTTTGTTATATACACTATATTTGCTACAAAATGTTTAAAAGATGAAGCGGTTAAAATTTACAATGTATTGAAGGAAGAAGATATAGTAAAGGCTAGAAAACAGTTATCCTTTATAGTTGGAAGGGATACTCAGGATTTATCAAAACAAGAAATTATAAGAGCTACTGTTGAAACTGTTGCAGAAAATACTGTAGATGGAATAATAGCACCTATGATGTATATATTCATAGGAGGTGCACCACTTGGAATGATGTATAAGGCTGTAAATACTTTGGACTCTATGGTTGGTTATAAAAATGATAAGTATATGAATTTAGGGTTTGCATCTGCTAAGATAGATGATTTATTCAATTTTATACCAGCTAGAATAACAGCTTGCATAATGGCTGTAGCATCTTTATTTTTAGGATTTAGTTTTAAAAAGAGCATTAAAGTATTTATAAGAGATAGAAAGAACCATAAAAGTCCAAATTGTGCATATCCAGAAGGCGCTGTAGCTGGTGCTCTGGGAATACAGCTTGGGGGAACTAATATATACTTCGGGCAAGAAGTATACAAGCCTACTATAGGAGATAAATTGAGAGATATAGAAGAAGAGGATATATTAAAAACAAATAAAATAATGTATTTAACTTCAATTTTAAGTTTAATAATGTTTACTTTTATAGACAAGGTTATATAATCAGCATATATTTTAATTTGTTAAATAAAATATATAGAAAAGGGGTATTTACTAGATGATAAAGCTTGGTCATGGCGCAGATGTTAATCAGATGATAAGTAAGTACAATAAAAGTGAAAATATATTAGATTTTAGCTCTAATATAAATCCAAATATACCAAAAAACATAGAAAAATATGTACTCGAAGGTTTGAAAAATAGTATAAAATATCCTGATATAGAGTATTTGAATCTCAGAAAAAACATATCTTCTTATTTAAATTTAAACTATGAATATATAGTACCAGGAAATGGTGCTAGCGAGATAATATATATGATTATGAATGTATTAAATGGAAGGTTAGCTATTTTAAATCCTACATTTTCAGAATATGAACGTGCAGCTGTTATCAATAAGTTAGATGTAGTAGATTTATACTTGGGACAAGATTTTAAAGTAGATATAGAAAGTATAGAGAAAAATATAGATAAATTTGATATCTTATTTGTATGTAATCCTAATAATCCAAGTGGTAATGTTCAAAATCTTGTAGAATTATTAAATCTATTAAAAAAACATGACAAAATTATGATCGTAGATGAGACATTTATGGAATTTGTACATAACAGTGATGAGTATTCATTAGTTGAATATATAGATAAGTACAGCAACCTGTTTATTATAAAAGCTGTTACTAAGTTTTTTGGGCTTCCGGGAGTAAGACTTGGCTATGGCATAACTAGCAATAAAGATATAATTCGTAATATATGGAGCATTAAAGAACCTTGGACTGTGAATACATTTGCTGAAAATATATGTAAATATATATTTAAAGATATAGATTATATAAGAAATACGAAGGATTATTTTAAAAAAGAAATAAGTTATATGTTAGAAGAATTAAATAAGATAGAAAGCATAGAATGCTTTCATACAGATACAAACTTTATATTGTTAAAACTAAATAAATACGATTCAAATTATGTAAAAGAAAAACTATTTATAGATAAAGATATATTAATAAGGGATGCATCTAATTTCAAAGGGTTAGATAAAAAATATATAAGAGTTGCAGTTAAAAAAAGAGAAGAAAATGAAAGATTAATAACTGCATTAAGAGAAATAATGGGGGTATAGCATGAAACACTATGGAATTTGCCCAGGTTCATGTGGAGAATTTATCCAGGGAATGATAAAGGACAAAGAATATTTAGTATCTTATGCTGTAAATATGTATTCAAGGGCTGATATTTATGAAAAATCTAAGAATGTAAATAGGGGACCTTTTAAATCTAGAAAAGCGTTAGAAAAAGTATTTGAACATTTTGGACTTAGTAAAGATGATACTAAAAATATATCTTTAAGAATAAAAAGCAATATTCCTTTAGGCAAAGGTATGGCAAGCTCTACAGCTGATATAGGAGCAACTATAAGAGCTACACTTAGTTTTTTAAATAAAGATATGACAGATGAGGGAATATCAAAACTTGCAGCAACAATTGAGCCTACAGATTCTATATACATAAAAAATAATTGTATTTTTGATCCATTAAAAGGGGAAATCTTTAAAAGGTTAGGTTATATAGATAGTATAAAAATACTAACTCTTGAGCCTGATGAAAGATTGAATACTCAATATATAAGGAAGAGGCAGGATTATTTTATTAAAAAGAAGGCAAATGAAGAAAAACTAAAGTATGCTTTTGATATATTAGAAAAGGGATTTGAAAATAAGGATTTAAGCTTGGTAGGAAAAGCTGCAACTATAAGTTCGATACTTAATGAAAATATACATAAAAAGGAAGCCTTGAGCGAAATAATAAAAATAAGTGAAGATTATGGAGCTTATGGTGTCAATGTAGCTCACAGTGGAACTGTTGTAGGTATAATACTAGATAAAGATATGGATGAGAATAAGCTTAAAGAAAAATTGATTACGAATAAAATAAATAAAAAATATAAAAAAATATACTCTTTAAATGTTATAAGAGCAGGATTAAGGGGAGGGTCATATGAATTACATAAAAAATCCAAGTGAGATAGAGGTTAAGAGTTTTGAAATAATACAAGGTATAATCGATGAAATTAGACCTGGTTATGAATTCAAGAATGAAATCGAAGAGAAAATAATAAAAAGATGCATACATACAACAGCTGATTTTGAATACTTAGACATACTTAAGATATCTGATGGAGCAGTTGATAAATTAATAGATGCCCTAAAATCTGGAGCGACTGTATATACAGACACTAACATGGCTTTGTCAGGAATAAACAAGAGAAAATTAAACTTATTGGGTTGTGATATAAAATGCTTCGTTGCAGATGAAGAGGTTGCAAAGATTGCTAAGGAAAAGAAGATGACAAGATCAATGGCAGCTGTAGAAAAAGCTGCTAGCGAAGAGGGAAGAAAGATATTCGTAATGGGAAATGCTCCTACTGCTCTTTATAAGGTAATGGAGATGAAGAAAGAAGGAAAATTAAATCCAGATGCTATTATAGGGGTTCCTGTTGGATTTGTTGGAGCTGCTGAATCTAAGGATGAGCTTGAGAAAAGTGATAATGAGTATATATTAGCTAAGGGAAGAAAAGGTGGAAGTAACTTAGCGGCTGCTATAGTTAATGCAGTGCTTTATAGTATATAATTTTGGGAATTTGAAATGAGAATCTGAAAGCGGAGCTTAAGCGAAAAATTATAGGCATTAAAATAATGCTACTTAGATTTAGTGTATAGTCCCAAAATAAATGATATTAAAATAACGTTCATGTGGTAAATATTTTAATAGAACTAAAAATTACATCTTATTGAATATCCTAAAAGTTCTGAACTCCCGTTGGTCAGACAACGAACTTTCTTAACGGATATTAAAACGATGTAATTCAAGTTTTATAAAAAATATTTAAATCATTCTCTAACATTTTAATATCACTTATTTTGTAAATTTGGATCTTAAACTTAAAATGGATTTAATCCAAAAAGTAGCTAACATTTCAACGAGCATAATTTTTAAGTGTAGCTCTTTATAGATTCAATAAGAAAAGTCTTGAAAATTATATAGTGTAGGTGTTGAGAAGAGGGATGTTATGGAAAAGTATGTTTATATAGATGGGAAGAAGTATAGAAGGGGTTATACTACTGGATCTACTGCTACAGGTGCAGCTAAGGCTGCGGCTTTTATGGCTTTAAGCAAAGAAAATATAGATATTATTCAGATAGATACTCCTAAAGGGATAAGGCTAGATTTAAATGTTGAGAATCAGGAAGTAGGACAAGGTTATGCTGTGGCTTCTGTTAAGAAGGATGGCGGAGATGACAAGGATGCTACTCATAAGTTAGATATATTTGCAAAGGTTACTATAAACAATACAGGTAATATCAATATAGATGGTGGTGTTGGAGTTGGTAGAGTAACTAAGAAAGGTCTTAATATTCCAATTGGAAATGCTGCTATTAACAAGGTTCCTATGAAGATGATAGAAAAAGAAGTAAGGGAAGTTATAGGGGATTTAGGAGCTGATGTTTTAGTTTATATTCCAAGAGGTGAGGAAATTGCTAAAAAGACTTTTAATCCAAGACTTGGAATAGAAGGTGGTATATCTATAATAGGAACTACTGGAATTGTAGAGCCTATGTCTGAGGAAGGTTGGAAGAAGTCACTTTCTATTGAGCTAGGCATGAAAAGTGAACAAGGAATTAAAAACATTATACTTGTTCCGGGGAATCACGGAGAAAATTTCGTAAAAGATGTGTTAAATATAGACTCTAATTATGTTGTTAGAACTAGCAATTTTGTAGGATATATGATAAAAGAAGCTGAAAGATTTGGGTTTGAGAAGATACTGATGGTAGGTCATTTAGGCAAGTTTGTAAAGCTTGCTGGAGGTATTTTTCATACTCATAGCAAGATGGCAGATTGTAGGATGGAGATACTTATAACTCATTTAGCTCTAATGGGAGCGGATATAAGTATTTTAAATGATATTTATAATTGTCCAACTACAGAGGCTGCAATAGATATAATATCTGAAAATGGATATGAAAAAGTTTACGATATTATAGCTAATAAAGGAAGAGAGAAGATTCTTCAAAGATTAGACAATGATATAGAAGTTGAGATTATGATATTCTCTATGGAACTTGATACACTTGGAAAAAGTACTGGTGCAGACAATCTTTTGGAGGTATTTAGATGATAAATATAATTGGGATAGGGCCTGGAAATTTAAATTACCTGACTAAAATAGGTGAGAATATAGTAAATAAAAGTGATGTATTGATAGGTGGAAGAAGAAATCTAGATAGCTTTAAAAAATTTAGTGGAGAAAAAATCGAGATAAACGGAAGTCTTAATAAAATTATAGATTACATAAATGAGAATAAGGATAGAAATATATCAATAATAGCTTCAGGTGATCCAAGTATATATGGGATAGGTAAGTATATGGTTAATGAGCTTGGGAGAGATAATGTAAATATAGTATCAGGGATAAGTTCAATACAGTATATATTTTCAAGGATTGGAATGGATATGAATGATATATATATAAGTAGTTGCCATGGAAAACAACCTGATTTTGACTATATACTATCTCACAAAAAAGTAGCCTTAGTTACAGATAATATAATAGGGCCAAAGGAAATTGCAAAAGAGATAATAAAAAGAAAATTAAGCAAAGTTATGGTAGTAGGAGAGAACCTTTCTTATGATAATGAGAGAATAACTATAGGTTCTAGTGAAGAAATAATTAATGCAGATAAATTTGATATGAATGTAGTGGTGATATATGATGAAGGATAGTGAATTTATAAGAGGCAAGGTTCCTATGACTAAGGAAGAGATAAGGACGTTATCTATAAGTAAATTAAATCTAAAAAAATGTAAAACCTTCTTAGATGTAGGTGGTGGAACAGGAAGTATAAGCATACAAGCAGCTTTAGATAATAAAGATTTAGAAGTTTTTACTATAGAGAGAAATGAAGAAGCAGTAGAACTTATACATAAAAATATAGATAAATTCAATATAAATAATATACAAGTTATTAAGGAATACGCACCAGTTGATTCTTTTGATAAAAAAATAGATTCAGCCTTTATAGGAGGCAGTGGTGGTAATCTAGAAGATATAATAATATGGCTTAAAGGTCTATTGAATGAAAATGCAACATTGGTTATCAACTGTATAATAGTTGAAACACTCAATGAGTCTTTAAGAATACTTAAAGAACAAGGGTTTGAAGATATAGAGTGTGTACAAGTTTGTGTATCAAGGCTTGAAAAACTAGGTAATGGGAATTATTTTAAGCCTTTAAATCCAACATATATAATTTCATGTAAAAGGGGTAGATAATAATGAAAATTCATTTCGTAGGGGCAGGACCAGGAGACAAAGAACTTATAACTTTAAAAGGATATAAATTATTGAGCGAAGCCGATGTTGTTATATATGCTGGTTCTTTAGTTAATCCAGAACTTCTTGAGTATTGTAAAGAGGGATGTGAAATTCACAACAGTGCTTATATGGATTTAGGAGAAATAGTAGAAGTTATGAAAAAGGGATCTAAGGAAGGTAAGAGTGTTGTAAGACTTCAAACAGGTGATTTTTCTATATATGGTTCAATTAGAGAGCAAGTAGAAGAACTTGCTAAAGAAGATATAGGATACGATTGTACACCAGGAGTTAGTTCATTCCTTGGAGCATCATCTGCACTTGGAGTTGAGTATACTGTTCCTGAGATATCTCAAAGTGTTATTATAACTAGAATGGAAGGAAGAACTCCAGTGCCAGAAAAAGAGTCTATAGAATCTTTTGCAAAACATCAAACGTCTATGGTAATATTCTTATCTGTTCAAGAAATAGGTAAGGTTGTATCTAAACTTATTGAAGGTGGATACAATGAAGAAACTCCAATAGCGGTTGTATATAAGGCTACTTGGAAGGACGAGAAAATAGTAAAAGGTAAATTGAAAAATATAGCGGATAAGGTTAAAGAAGAAGGCATAAATAAAACAGCTCTTATAATGGTTGGAGAATTTCTTGGTACAGAGTACAATTATTCAAAATTGTACGATAAGGAATTTAAGCATGAATACAGAAAGTAATAAAGCTATAATTGCACTTACTTCAAATGGAAGAAAACTTGCACTTAATATAAAAAAATATATTGAGTGCGATGTATATGTCAACGATAAGTTTCTCTGCGAGGATACGATAAGTATAAAAGGAAAATTTAAAGAATTTGTAGGAAATATATTTTACAAATACGATTATTTAATATTTATAATGGCAACAGGAATTGTAGTTAGAAGTATTTGCCCTTATATAAAGGACAAGACACAAGATCCTGCGATAATAGTAATGGATGAGATGGGAAAGAATGTTATAAGTCTTTTATCTGGACATATAGGCGGTGCAAATGAGATGACTATGAAGTTAAGTGATTACCTAGATTCTAATCCAGTTATAACTACTGCTACAGATGTAAATGATAAATCAGCTCTTGATATGATAATTAAAAAAATAGATGCTCATATAGATGATTTCAAAGAAAATGTTAAGAGAGTAAATTCATATCTTGTAGAAGGTAAAAAAGTAGGAATATACATGGATGGTTACTATGATATAGATACCAGAGGGTTTGTAATAATAAATGATAAAAATAATATTGATGATGTAGATACTTTGATTTACATAACTAATAAGAAATATATAGATATAAAACATAAGGATATTATAAAGTTAACACCAAGGAATATTGTTTTATCAGTAGGATGTAGAAGAGACACTGATTCTAATCTGATGCATGAATCCTTTGAAGATTTTTTAGATAAAAACAATATAGATAAAAATTCTATAAAGACAGTAGGAAGTGTAGATCTTAAAAAAGATGAAAAGGCTATAATCGATTTAGCAAACAAACTTAAAGTAAAGTTCAAGATAGTATCTAGAGAAGAAATACTAAAGGTTGAAGACAAATTTGAAAAATCAGAGTTTGTGAAGAAATCTATTGGGGTATATTCAGTAGTTGATCCGGTTTCGTATATATTAAGTGGTGGAAATTTGATTGAAAACAAAACAAAATATAAAGGAATAACTTTTGGATTGGGGAGATTGAAATGATTTATGTAATAGGAATAGGGCCAGGTAGCAAAGAACTTATGACTAATGAAGCTATATCAGCATTACAAAAAAGTGAAGTTATAGTAGGGTATAAAACTTATATAAATTTAGTTGAAGAATTTATAAAAGATAAAGAAGTAGTTCAAAATGGAATGAGAAAAGAAATCGAGAGATGTCAAGATGCTATAGATAAAGCTAAAGAAGGAAAAGTAGTTGCAGTTATAAGTAGTGGAGATAGTGGAATATATGGAATGGCAGGTCTTATTCTTGAACTTGTAACTAAACAAAATTTAGATATAGATGTAAAAATCGTACCTGGAGTTACTGCTAGTATAGGAGCGGCTGCTGTACTTGGAGCTCCTATAATGCATGATTTTTGTCATATAAGTCTTAGTGATTTACTTACTCCTTGGGATGTTATAGAAAAAAGACTAAAACTTGCTGCTGAAGCTGATTTTGTAATATGTCTTTATAATCCTAGAAGTAAGGGAAGAAAAGATCACTTAAAGAGAGCATTTGAGATAATGGGAGAATTTAAGTCGGATGATATACCTGTTGGAATAGTTAAGGATGTAGCTAGAGATGGTCAGTGTAAACAGGTTGTAAAATACAAGGATATAGATTTTGAAACGGTTGATATGACGACTATTGTAATAATAGGAAATAAATCTACTTATATACATGGCGATAAAATGATAACTCCAAGGGGTTATGTTATATGATACTAGTTCTTGGAGGAACTAGCGATAGCTTAAAAATATGTGATTTACTCAATAAAATGGGTAAATCATATATTCTATCTGTTGCAACTGAGTATGGAAGGGAAATTTCCAAAAAATACTGCAAATACATTAATGTAGCTAGACTAGATAAGTATGGTATGATTAAATTTATTAAACAAAATAATATAGAAACTATTGTAGATGCAACTCATCCGTATGCTTTAGAAGTATCGCAAAATGCCATGGATGCAAGTTATGAAAATAATATAAAATATATAAGATATGAGAGAAGTTCAAGTAATATATTAGAACATGAGAGCATAATAAAGGTCAATAACATAAAAGAAGCTTGTAATGTTGCTAATAAAATAGGTGAAAATATATTTCTGTCTACAGGAAGCAAAAACTTAGGGGAGTTTGTTAAAAACTTAAAAAATAAAAATATCATAGCTAGAGTTCTTCCGACCTCTGAAGTATTAAAGTCTTGCGAGGATTTAGGTTTAAAAGCTCATAATATAGTAGCTATGAAAGGGCCATTTTCTTATGATATAAACAAAAGTTTATACAAGTTTTATAATTGTGATTTGGTTATAACAAAGGAAAGCGGAATAGCTGGGGGATTTGAAGAAAAATTAAGAGCTAGCATTGACTCAAATATAAAAACTATAGTAATACTAAGACCTACACTTGATTATCCAGAAAAGATAGATGATATTGAAGCACTTTCGGGTAGAGTATAAAGCTAAACTTAGTTAGTGTTTATTCTATAGGAAACTATATGATTTTGAATTTGTGGATAACATTGGTTGAAAAACTATACTTGTAACTGTTTTTAAGCAACAGAGCCCATTAGGGATCGTTGGCAACATGAGTCAGTGCAAAGCGACTAAACGAATTTTATGGAGGGTGAAATTATGAAAGTAGCAGTTGTAGGGGTTAATCATAAAACTGCTCCTATTAGAGTAAGAGAAAAGGTATCTTTTACAGAATCAAAGAAAATAGAAGGTGCAAATTTCTTGCTTGATAATGGAATAGAAGAAGTCATTATTTTATCAACTTGCAATAGAAGTGAGATATACATAACTGCAAAAGATATAGATTCAAAGATTGAGGTTGTTAAGGATTTTTATGAAGATTACTTTGATGACAAAGGCATAAGAGAGTATTTATTTGATAAAAAACATAAAGAAGCTATAAATCATATATATGAGGTAGCATCTGGTCTTGATTCATTAGTTTTAGGAGAAGATCAAATTCTTGGACAGGCAAAAGAAGCTATACAATTTTCTATGGAACTTGGATTTAGTGGTAAGATTTTAAATAAGCTTTTTAGGGAGGCTATAACTACTAGTAAAAACATAAAAAATAAGACTAAGATATCTGAAAATCCTCTGTCTATAAGTTATATAGGAGTTAAATTTCTAAAAGAAAAACTTAAAACACTAAAAAATAAAAAAGCTCTTATAATAGGTGTTGGAAAGATGAGTATATTAGCTCTTAAACACTTAATAGAGGAAGATTTAGATGAAATATATATTGCAAATAGATCTCATAAAAAGGTTTTGGATTTAAGTGATGACTTTCCTATGGTAACACCTATAGAATATGAAAAAAGATATGAGATACTAAAAGATGTGGATGTTGTTATAACGGCAACAGCATCTCCTCATACTATAATAAAAAAAGATGACATGATGGATATAAAAAATGAAGTTTATATAATGGATATAGCTCTTCCACGTGATGTTGAAGAGTCTGTTGGTGAGCTTTCAAATATCAATGTTTATGATATAGATGATCTTAAAAAAATATCAGATGAAAATGAACAAAGAAGAATCGAGTTATCTAAGGTTGCAAAAAATATTATAGATGATAGTATAGATGAATTCTTAGAATGGATGAGCCATATAAAGGTAGACCCAACTATAAAATCTTTAAATGAAAGATGCAGTGATATACAAAAAGATACACTTGATTACATATATAGAAAATTAGACCTTGATTGTAGAGAAAAGAAGATAATAGAGAAAATGCTACATTCTGCTTTAAAGAGGGTTATTAGAGAACCTATTATAAAACTTAAGTCCACTAAAGATGAGGGTAAAGTAAAAGGTTATACTAGTATAATTGAAGAATTATTCGATCTTTAGATTAGAGGTGATAGTTTGTTTTATCCTATGATGATAAATCTAAATAATAAGAAGGTAACTATAGTAGGTGGTGGAAAGGTCGCATTTAGAAAGGCAAAGAAGTTTTTGGAGTTTAATTGCGATGTCAAGGTTGTAAGTCCTTCATTTATAGAAAACTTTGATAGTATAGATGTTAAATTGATATATGATGAGTATAAAAATGATTATTTAAAAAAGTCATTTTTAGTTATAGCAGCTACATCTAGTAAAAAGGTAAATGAGGATATAGCTAGTTACTGTAAAAAAAATAACATTATGTGCAATATAGCTGACGATATAAATTTATCTGATTTTATAGTACCTTCAAGTATCAAAAGAGGAGATTTAATTATTAGTGTATCTACTATGGGAAATAGTCCATCTTTAGCTTCTAAGATAAGAAAAGAACTTGAGATTAATTATGGTGTTGAGTATGAAGAATATGTAAGTATATTAGGAGATATAAGAAATTTAATTTTAGAAAAATGTACGGATAAGGATAAAAAGAAAAGAATATTAAATGAGTTAGTAGACTTAAATCTAGAAGAACTTAAAAAGAGGAGACTTGATTATGAAAATAATAGTTGGAACTAGAGGAAGTGATCTTGCCCTAAGTCAAACTAAATGGGTCATAAAAAACCTTAGAAATTCAAATCCTAATGCAGAATTTGAGATTAAGATAATAAAGACTAAAGGCGATAAAATTCAGAATATAGCACTTGATAAAATAGGCGATAAGGGATTATTCGTTAAAGAGATAGAAGAACAGCTTTTAAACAAAGAAATTGATATAGCTGTTCACAGTATGAAGGATATGCCATCTAATATTACAGATGGACTTAAATTTGCGGCAGTTCCTAAACGTGAGGATTATAGAGATGTGTTAGTTCTGAAGGAAGGATATAAGAGTATATACGATCTTCCAAGAAGAGCTAAAATTGGGACAGGAAGTAAAAGAAGAAAATATCAATTACTTAAGTATAGAGAAGACTTAGAAATAGTTTCTATAAGAGGTAATGTTGGAACTAGAATAAGAAAAATCAAAGAAGAAAATCTTGATGGTGTAGTGCTTGCAGCTGCTGGTCTTCATAGATTGAATATAGAAGATGAGATAAGCTTTTATATACCGACTGATATAATGCTTCCAGCACCAGCTCAAGGAGCTTTAGCTATACAAATAAGAGAAAATGATGAGAGTATAGAAAATATAGTATCATCTATAAAAGACGATAAGACTTGTATTCAAGTTGAAGCAGAAAGAGCTTTTTTACATGGAGTTGATGGAGGATGTCATATACCTGTAGGAGCATTCTGTACTGTGGATGAAGATAGAATAAAGCTTGAAGGTTTATTTGGAACAGAAGATGGAAGTAGGATTGTAAGAACATTTGTAGAAGGTAGTGTCAATGAAGCTAAAGAGTTAGGATACAAGCTTGCTGATATTATACTAGAGGAGATGAAGCCATGTACGGAATAGTATACTTAGTAGGGGCAGGGCCTGGAGATTATAAGTTAATCACATTAAAGGGATTAGAGTGTATTAAAAAGGCAGATGTAATAGTATATGATAGATTGGCTAATGAGAATTTACTTAATGAAGCTAAAGACGGTTGTGAATTTATATATGTTGGAAAGGCGTCTAGTGATCATACATTGACTCAAGATGAAATAAATGAAGTTATATGCAAAAAAGCCAAAGAAGGTAAGGTTGTAACAAGACTTAAAGGTGGAGATCCGTATGTTTTTGGTAGAGGAGGAGAAGAAGGTGAGTATCTTCTTGAAAGAGGAGTTAAGTTTGAAGTAGTTCCTGGTATAACTTCTGCTATAGGTGGACTTTGTTATGCGGGAATACCTATAACTCACAGAGATTATGCTTCTTCGTTTCATGTTATAACTGGGCATTTAAAGGATGAAGAACAGGAACTTGATTGGAAGTCATTATCTAAGTTAAATGGAACTTTGGTATTTTTAATGGGAGTTAAGAACCTGAATAATATATGCACTAATTTGATCAATGAAGGTAAGCGTAAGGATACACCTGTTGCTCTTATAAACTGGGGAACTAGATACAATCAAAGAGTGGTAACTGGAAATCTTGAAACTATATATGATATAGCTATTAAAGAAAATATAAAGCCACCTAGTTTAATTGTTGTAGGTGATGTTGTAAACCTTAGAGATAAATTAAACTTCTTTGAGGAAAAAGGTTTGTTTGGAAAGAATATACTTGTGACAAGGGCTAGAGCTCAAAATAGTAAATTATTAGAGAGGATAATGGATTTAGGTGGTAACCCTATACAGTTTCCAACTATAAAAATAGAAGAGATAACTCCTAATGAAGAGTTGGATCAACAAATAAAGAATATTCAGGAATACAGTTATATAATATTTACAAGCCAAAATGCTGTTAAGATATTCTTTAATAGATTAAATAAGCTAGATTTTGATGTTAGAAAGCTAGGAAATATAAAGATAGTAGCAATAGGACCAGCTACTGCTAAAGACCTTAAGGAAAAAGGGATAATAGCTGATATAGTACCTCCTAAGTTCGTAGCTGAATCTATATATGATGAGTTAAAGGGTTTACTAGTTAAGGATGATAAAATATTGATTCCAAGAGCTAGCGAGGCTAGAGACTATTTAGTAGATAAATTAAATGAAATATGTTATGTTAAAGAGGTTAAGATATACAATACTGTTTTAGGTGATGGAAATAAAGATAAAATTCTTGAAATGTTAGATTCTAATAAATTGGATTATATAACATTTACTAGTTCATCTACAGTCAAGAATTTGGTTAAAATAGTGGGAAAAGAGAATATAGACAAGCTTAAAAAAGCAAAATTAATATCTATAGGACCTATAACTTCAAATACTGTGAGCGATTTTAATTTAGAGGTTCACAAAGAAGCGGATGATTATACTATAGATGGAATTTTAAATACAATTATACAAGATATTAAGGGGGAATAGCTGTGATTAAAAGACCTAGAAGACTTAGAAGCAGTGAACTTGTAAGGGATTTAGTTAGAGAAACTAAAATTGAGATGGATAATTTAATATATCCGTTATTTATTGTTGAGGGAGAGAATATAAAGAAAGAGATAGCATCACTTCCTGATGTTTATCATCTATCTGTAGATAAATTAGAAGAAGAGGTTAAAGAGTTAAAAGAGTTTGGAATAAAGTATGTAATGTTATTTGGAGTTCCAAATGAAAAAGATGAGTATGGAAAAGAAGCTTATGCAGAAGATGGGATAGTTCAAAAGGCTACAAGAGAGATAAAAAGACTTACTAATGATATATATGTCATTACTGATGTTTGTATGTGTCAGTATACAAGTCATGGCCATTGTGGAATACTACGTCCTAATGGATATGTAGATAATGATAAGACACTAGAGTATCTATCAAGAATAGCTTTAAGCCATGTGAATGCAGGAGCTGACATGGTAGCTCCATCTGATATGATGGATGGAAGAATAGCTCATATGAGAAAAACTTTAGATGAAGCAGGGTATGAAAATACACCTATAATGGCATACAGTGCTAAATACGCATCTTCATTCTATGGACCTTTTAGAGATGCAGCTCATTCAGCGCCATCTTTTGGAGATAGAAGATCTTATCAAATGGACCCTGCAAATACAGATGAAGCAGTTCGTGAGGTAGAACTTGATATAGAAGAAGGAGCAGATATAGTTATGGTAAAACCTGCACTTTCGTACTTAGATGTAATAAGAAGAATAAAGGACAATTTCAACATGCCTATAGCAGCATACAATGTAAGTGGAGAATATTCTATGTTAAAACTTGCTGTTAAGAATGGATTGTTAGATGAAAAAGCTATAATGGAAAGTGTTTTATCTATCAAAAGAGCTGGAGCGGATATAATAATAACTTACTTTGCAAAAGATATAGCTAGAATGCTGAAAAAATAGAAGGGGATGACTATTATGAATACTACTAAATCTGAAAGCATATATAGTGAAGCTGTAAAATACATACCTGGTGGAGTTAACAGTCCTGTTAGAGCATTTAAATCAGTTGGACTTAATCCTATATTTGTAGACCATGCTAAGGGGTCTAGATTATATGATGTTGATGGAAATGAATACATAGATTATATATGCTCTTGGGGACCATTAATGTTAGGTCACAGCAATGAAGAAGTTTTAAGCGGTATTGAAGATATAATAAGAAGGGGAACAAGCTACGGAGTTCCTACAGAAATAGAAGTAAAAATGGCAAAATTAATATGTCAGGCATATGAATCAATAGAGATGGTTAGAATGGTAAACTCAGGAACAGAAGCTACTATGAGTGCCTTAAGAGTAGCAAGAGCTTATACTAAAAGAAACAAAATATTGAAATTCGAAGGATGCTATCATGGTCATTCTGATGCATTACTTGTTAAATCAGGATCTGGAACAATAACATACGGAGTACCTACAAGTCCTGGAGTTCCAGCAGATGTAGTAAAGGATACACTTGTATGTAGATACAATGATTTAGATTCAGTAAAAGAGATATTTAAAGAACATGGACAAGACATAGCAGCTGTAATAGTAGAGCCAGTTGCAGGTAATATGGGAGTTGTTCCAGGTAAGAAAGAATTTTTACAAGGACTTAGAGATATAACTAATGAATACAAATCTGTTTTGATATTTGATGAAGTAATAACAGGATTTAGATTATCTTTCGGTGGAGCAGGAGAGCATTATGGAATAAAAGCAGATATGACATGTCTTGGAAAAATTATAGGAGCAGGACTTCCTGTTGGAGCTTATGGCGGTAAGAAAGAAATAATGGATATGGTATCTCCTGTAGGACCTGTATATCAAGCTGGAACACTATCTGGAAATCCACTTGCGATGTATATGGGATATAAAAATATAAGTATATTAAAAAATAACAAAAATATATATAAAGAACTTGAACAAAAAGCTATAAAACTCGAGAATGGGCTTAAAGAGAACTTAAAAAAGCTTAACATAGAAGGTACTGTAAATAGAGCAGGATCTTTAGTATGTCTTTTCTTCGCAAAAGGACCTATAGATAATTATGAAGATGTAATGAAGTGTGATGTAGAAAAATTCAATATATACTTTAAAGAATTAATAGAAAGAGGAATTTTATTAGCTCCAACGCAATTTGAAGCTATGTTCTTATCTAATGCTCATACAAATGAAGATATAGACTACACAATAAAATCAAGTTATGAAGCTATGAAAATAGCATTTAAAAAATAAAAAGTGCCGACATATGTCGGCACTTTTTATTTTTTTAAGAATTATCTTCTTTTGCTACGTTTATTTAGAGTAGCTTGACGATCGTCTGATTGTTTCAACCAATCTTTTAATTTATCTTCAAGAGAATTTTCTTTCGGTTTCGCTTGGAATTTACCTTTAGATGCATCCTTATTTCTATAGTTAGAACCAGAGTTATAGCTAGATCTAGAATTATAACTAGAACCAGAGTTAGAATTTGAACTAGAACTAGAACCAGAGTTAGAATTATAAGATGGTCTATCTTTAGGTTTTGGAGTAAAAGGCTTTGGAGTAAAAGGTTTTGCTTGTTTAATTGAAAGAGATATTTTTTTAGATTCTTCATCAATGCTTATAATTTTAACTTTAACTTTATCCCCAGCTGAAATATGCTCATTTATATCGTTTATAAAGTTATGACTAATTTGTGAAATATGAACTAATCCTTTAGTTTTTTCATCTATAGCCACAAAAGCACCGAAAGGTTTAACGTCTGTTACTGTACCTTCAATAATATTGCCAATTTCAAATTTCTTACACATAGACACACTCCTAAAAATTTTATAGTTTATAAATAATTTTAAAATTCGAGTTACTTATATTAATTAATATAGCATATAACTTTAACAAAAAACAAATTTTAAATTATCTTTTCAACTATCTATAATATATATTTTTACGCTTTTTTGCAACCTTTAAACATAAAAATATAATTAAGTTTTTGACATGCAAAAAATTAAATAATCAAAGTAACTAAAGGAGTAACTATTATAAAAGAAAATACTACTCTTTCTATCCATATTAAAAATAACTCCCAAACAGATAATGGTATTTTGCTAGATAGAATACAAGGTATACATGAGCAAAAGGACAATACAGAGCTGACTGATACTACACCTATTATAAATCGTGTTAAAAATGGCGAATCTGTTACTAAAAATGATGGCAAAAATAAGTCTATTATACCAATAGATACAGATTTAGCAGTTAACATTGGCTCTGGAAGCTGTAGTATTTTTAATACGGGATAAAATATATATGCTAATAAATCTATAAAACAAGTATACTTACTCAGCATCAAACCGGTAGTACCTATTGATACTATTGAAGGGAGAACTGTCATAGTTACGATTAAACCGTTTTTAAAGTTCTTATATAAACTTTTATATACACTAATAGATTTATGTATAGATTTAATAGCTTCAGTCCATGCGTTTTGAATAAAGTTCCTGTAGATTTTAGCTTCTATAATGAAATTAGATGAAATATAAGAATAACTTTTTCTGCTAAGAGGAGGTATCCTAGCGGTAATTGAGGTCACTGAACAAGTTACTATTAATGTAATTACAAAATAAGGATTCCACATACTCATGAGATCTAAAGTTTTAGCTATAATAACCATTGAACTTATAGATACAGTAGAAAATCCTGTAACTATAATACTAGCTTCTTGAATACTATACTTACTATCTTTAAATAAAGTATCAGTAATTAAAACGCCTATAGAGCAATTACTTAAAAAAGATGCTAAAGTATTTATAGCAGATTTACCTGGGACTTTAAAAAGTGGTTTCATTATAGGTTGCATTAAAATTCCTATAAATTCTAAGATGCCGTAATCTATTAAAAAAGTCAAAAAAATAGATCCAATAGGAATAGCTATACTAATAGGAATAGCTATCTTGTTAAATATAATGGACAATATATCTTTAGGTATAAAATAAAATTTATCTGAATTACTAATAAATATTATACCGATAAGTATACTTAAAAAATTAAAAAAAGAAATTATTTTACTGAATCTATTTTTATTCCAGGACTTTGTTATAAAAGGATAAAAAACTCCTAATACAATGAGTGCTAAAGTATAGATACATATATAACTAAAGTAATGATTATTTATATATATAATAATATGATCTATTGGTATTGTTATTTTGCCGTTTAATCTTATTGGTATAAAAAATATGAATATACCTATGAAATTATACATTATGAATTTAATCATATTTTATAACCCCCTTTTATTATATATAATGAACTGTATTGTATTTTATTCTATAGGAATTATATAATTTTAAAATTGTGAATAATATTGACGGAAAAACTATACTTAATACAGTTTATAAAAAAAATTGAAAAAAGTGTTGACGAATATATTCAAAGGTGATATATTATTACTTGTCCTCAACAACGAGGCAAACACGAAACACATGAACAAAACAAATGAACTTTGAAAATTA
>NZ_JBBMMD010000080.1:0-38176 GCF_037844525.1 Tepidibacter sp. Z1-5
AAAGAATACATGGCAACTAAAGTAGTAGGAGATGTAGAATTAACAGTAGAGTTTGATAAGGGAAATACAGCGAGATATATAATAGAAGTAAAAGATACAACGCCACAAGAATTAAAAGTAACTTCTTCTGCATTTGATGATGGACAAACTATACCAGATAAGTATTGTTTAAATGGTAGTCAACCTAATGGATATACAATACTAAATGCACAAAATATAAGTATACCTTTAACTTGGACAGGGCATGTTGAAAATGTAAAATCATATGTAATTGTAATGCATGATGAACATGATTGGGCAGATAATTGGGTACACTGGGCGGTAGTGGATATTCCAGAAGATATAACATCTATTCAAGAAGGTGTATCAAATATAGGAATAGAACTAAAAAATAGTTTTGGAGCAGGTGGATATGGAGGGCCAAAGCCACCACAAGGATCAGGATCACATGAGTATGCAATAACTGTATATGCATTAGATGTAGATAGTATAGATATATCTTATGATGAAAATAGTTATATTTATTATCAAAATATAATGAGAGCAATGCAGGGACATGTTTTGAAAGAGGCAACTATAAAAGGAAAATATGAAAAATAAATAAAAAAGAGGCATATGCCTCTTTTTTATTTGTAGCCATCTATAACAACTTCGAGTTCGCCTGTTTCAGGATCTATTATAAGTCCATGAACAAATACAGACTGAGGTATTAATGGATGGTTTTTTATAGTTAGTACACTTTGTTTAACGGAATCATGTACACAATCAAAGCCATGTAACCATTTTTTTAGGTTTATTCCTGCATATTCAAGCGTTGACATAGTGTCTTTTGATATACCTTTGTCTAGCATTTTTTCTATGGTTTTATCTGTATTTAGACTACTCATTCCGCATCCATGATGTCCTATTACAAAAATTTCTTCAGCCTGTAATTCATATATTGCAATTAAAATACTTCTCATTCCGCTTCCGAATGGATGCATAATTACTCCGCCTGCATTTTTTATAATCTTTGCATCTCCATTTTTTAAATTTAATGCACGTGGAAGTAGTTCTGTTAATCTTGTATCCATACATGAAAATATAACCATTTTTTTACCTGGATATTTTGTAGCTTTAAATTCTTCGTATTGTTTATTTTCTACGAATGATTTGTTATGGGCTAATATTTCTTTTAGTTTGTTCAAAAATATCTCTCCTTTTCAAATGGTATTTTATTTATTATAATCTTAAACCCATTTGATTTCTAGCCCTTATTAAAAAATAAGATTGGACATTAAGGAAAAAATGAATAAAAAGACTGTTAACAATAATATCAGCAACAGTCTAAAAATTATACTAATATATTCCTTCTTCGAATATATCTCTTATCTCATTTATAGCATTAGTTTTTCCAAGAGCAAGCATTAACTTTATTCTCGCTTTTTGACCTGGTAAATTTCCTCCTAATATGCATCCGAGTTCTACTAAATCTCTTCCTGAACCTTCATACCCATAAGTATCTAAAACTCTTCCTGAATGGCATCTAGAAACTATAACTATAGGTATATTCTTTTCTTTTGCATACCTAATTCCATCTAACATAGTTGGAGGTATATTTCCTCTTCCCATAGCTTCTATAACTATACCTTTAGATCCTGAATCTATAGAGAACTTTATAAATTTTGAATCCATTCCAACTACAACTTTAATTATATCTACATTAGGCTCAACTTTATGAGTATGTATATGTTGTTTTCTAACTATATCTCTATTAAGAATTAACTTATTGTCATCTATTATTCCAAGAGGGCCATAAGTTATAGATTTAAAAGTATCAAGACTCAATGTATTTGTTTTAGTTACTTCAGATGCTAGGTTTACTTCGTTATTCATAACTACTAAAACACCTTTATTTTGGGCTTCATCAGCTATAACAGTACAAACGGCTGCTGCGAGATTACTTGGGCCATCGTATCCAAGCTCTGAGGAATTTCTCATAGCTCCAACAACTACTATTGGTTTTTGAGTATAAAGGGTTAAATCTAAGAAATAAGCAGTCTCTTCTAAACTATCAGTACCATGAGTTACAACAACGCCAGTTATATCATCTCTGTCAACTAAATCTGATATTAAATTCTTAAGATCCATCATCATTTCAGGGGTCATATGAGGACCTGGAATTTCTGAAAAATTAACAACCTCTATATCTGCTATTTTATCTATATTTGTAACCATAGACATTATCTGTTCGCCTGAAAGAGAAGGAATAGCAGCACCTATTCGAGAATCTACTGTCATAGATATTGTTCCGCCTGTAAAGACTATAGCAACCTTTTTTTTATTCATAAACACTACCTCCTTAAAACATACTGTATATTAATTATATAATATTAAACATAATTATAGATGGTTATTATAAAAATAAGCAAAAAAAAACCTGCCATATAGGCAGGCTTCACATCCGAAAATGTGAAAATCCGTTCAAAAGGGGTATTGGGAATAGAGATTTTATTGAGGTTACCAGGGGGATAACCACTAGAAATAGTATAACAAAATACGACACATTTTGCAATAGTTTTTCGAAAAAAAATATAAATTTCTGAAATTTAATATAAAAATGTATTTTTAATTTTAGATTAGACTTGTCTTAAAAAATTGCATAACTCGAGTTATAAATAAGTTATAATATTATTATAAGTAAAGCAAAGGAGGGATTTTCATGAATAATTTATTGGATAATTTAAGTAAAAGAGGTATTGAAGCAAAATTCTTTGAAACTAGAGATCAACTTAAAAAAGATTTATTAAATGAAGTCAAAGAAGATGATGTAGTGGCAATAGGGGGATCTATGTCTATACAAGAGATAGATGTATATGATGAACTTGTAGACAAATCTAAAGAAGTGCTTTGGCATTGGAAGGTTGAACCTAGTAAGAGAATGGAACTTCTTAAAAAAGCTATTTTTTCTGATGTATACTTATCAAGTACAAATGCTATATTAGAGGATGGAAGAATAATAAATATAGATGGTGTAGGAAACAGAGTTGCATCAATGTTCTTTGGACCTAAGAAAGTAATTCTTATATGTGGTATAAATAAAATATGTAAAGATTACGATGATGCTATGAATAGAATAAAGACATCAGCATGTCCACAAAATGCTAGAAGACTTAATCTCAACGTTCCGTGTGCAAAAATAGACTCGTGTGTAGATTGTAAAGGTGAGCAAAGAATGTGTATGGTTACAAGTATAATAGAGAAAAAACCACCTACGATAGATTTTAAAGTATATATATTAAACGAAGAAATCGGGTATTAACTTTACAACAAAAGCCAAATAATATAATATATTATTTGGCTTTAAATATATAAAAGATATATTAAGGAATTATAGAATTTTGAATATGTAGATAACATTGATTAAAAAACTAAATTTGCAACAACATAAAGCGAATTTTATTAATTAGAAGGTGATTAAATGGAAATTTATTTAGATAATAGTGCAACTACTAAGCCGTATAAGGAAGTAGTTGACAAAATGGTTTATGCTTTAACTGATCAATATGCAAATCCTTCCTCTATACATAGAAAAGGAGTTTTAGTAGAAAAAGAAATAAAAAATGCGAGAAAAGAAATAGCAAAGTATGTAGGTGCTAAGGAAAAAGAAATATTTTTCACATCTGGAGGAACTGAATCTAACAATATAATAATAAGAGGAACAGCTTATGCTAACCATAGAAGTGGTAAGCATTTAATAACTACTAAAATAGAGCATCCTTCAGTTTTAAATACTTTTAAAGATTTAGAAAAAGATGGATATGAGGTTACATATTTAGATATAGATGAAAACGGACTAATATCTTTTGAAGATTTCAAGAAAGCATTAAGAGAAGATACAATACTTGTAAGTATTATGCATGTAAATAATGAAGTTGGGGCTATTCAGCCAGTTGATAAGGTAGGTAAATACTTATCTAAACTTAAAAGAAAAGTATACTTACATGTGGATGCAGTACAGTCATTTGGAAAAATAGATTTTAAGCCATCAAAATACAATATAGATTTAATGTCTGTAAGTGGACACAAAATACACGGTCCAAAGGGAATCGGTTTTGTATATATAAAAGAAAATACTAAAATAAAGTCTATTGTAACAGGTGGAGGACAAGAAAGTGCATTTAGATCTGGAACTGAAAATGTACCGGGGATTTTTGGTCTATCTGAGGCTGTTAGAATAACAATGGAGAATTTAAAGGATAATATAGATAAGATTAATAATCTAAAAGAACTATTGTTGAATGAAATAAACTCTAACATAGACGATATAAAGGTAAATAGTTGTGAAGATGGAGTATGCCATATATTAAATATATCGTTTATAGGTATAAAAGGAGAAATACTTCTTCATTACTTAGAAGAAGATAATATATATGTATCAACAGGATCAGCTTGTTCTTCTAAGAAAAAAGGAAGTCATGTTCTAATAGAGATGGGTCTTTCGAATAAAGAAATAGAAGGAGCTATAAGATTTAGCTTATCTAGTATGAACAAAGAAGAAGATATAAAGAAGGCTGTTGGAATAATAAAGAAAAAGGTTGAAGAACTAAGAATTATAATAAATAAGAGGTGAACAAATGTATAATGTAGTAATAGCAAGATATGGAGAAATAGGAGTAAAGGGAAAGAATAGATATATATTTGAAGACAAGCTTGTAAAAAATATTAGAAATTCTTTAAAAAAATTAGGTAAATTAAAAGTGTACAAGCAGTATGGAAGAATTTATATAGATATCGAAGATTACGATTACGAATCTATAATAGAAGAAGCTAGAAAAGTATTTGGAATAGTATCTTTAAGTCCGGCTGTTAAATTTGAAAATAATTATGAAAAATTAAAGGAAGTATGTCTTGAACTATTAAAAGATAAAATGGAGTTTGAGAATGTAGAGACTTTCAAAGTTGAATCTAAAAGAACGGATAAAACATTTAGAATGACTTCTCTTGAAATGAGTAGAGATATAGGTGGGTATTTACTATCTGAGTTAGGTGAAAATCTAAAAGTTGATGTAAGAAATCCACAAGTAAAGGTTGAAGCAGAACTAAGAGAAGAAGCTTGTGTAGCTTATCTGGAGAGAATAGATGGATATGGAGGACTACCTCTTGGAACTAATGGAAAAGGAATGGTATTATTGTCTGGAGGAATAGACTCTCCTGTAGCTGGCTGGATGGTGGCTAAAAGAGGAGTTGATCTTGAACTGATGCATTACCATAGTTATCCGTTCACTAGCGAGAGATCGAAGGAGAAGGTAGAAGAATTAGCAAGAATCCTATCTACTTATTGTGGAAAACTTAGAATGCACAGTGTGAATCTTCTTCCTATACAAAAAGAGATAAATGAGCATTGCAGAGAAGAAGAAATGACAATTATATCTAGAAGATTTATGATGAAGATAGCGCAGAAAGTCGCTATATCTAAAGGATGTGATGCTCTTGTAACTGGAGAGAGTATAGGACAAGTGGCATCTCAAACTATACAAGGACTTACTGTTACTAATGCATCTGTTGATATACCTGTATTTAGACCTTTAATAGCTATGGATAAAAGTGAGATAGTAGATATTGCTAAGAAGATAGGAACTTTTGAAACTTCCATAATACCAGAAGAAGATTGCTGTACAGTATTTTTACCTAAAAATCCTATCACTAAGCCAAAGCTTGAAAAAATAATGTTATCAGAACAAAAACTTGATATAGAAAAGCTTATAGATGAAGCTATAGAGAATATGGAAGTTATAGATATAACTTTATAATTGTTAAAAAAAGTGAAATCGGGATCTTAAGCGAAAAAGATGCTCATTAAAATACCGATACTCTAATAATATTTTAATAAAACTAAAGATTACGCCTTATGAAATATCCTAAAAGTTCTGAACTCGCTATGCTCAGACAACGAACTTTCTTAACGAATATTTCAACACCATAATCTAAGTTTTATGGAAAAATATTAAGAATGAGTATCTAACATTTTAATAAGCATCTTTTTAAATTTAACTTTTAAGAATAATATGTCTTATAATCACTAGTTTTATGAGACATTAAAATCCATCATAAAACCATTTAGCTGGTAATAAGAATGTCCACGGTATTGTAAGAATTGCAATACTAATTGATACTTTCAATCTTAATTTTTGTTCTTTAATCTCTTTGGGGAAAGTAAATTTATAATTAAATATAAATATGAAAACTGTTGATACCAACATAGCAAATAATATTATTATAACTGCCAAAGGATGGCTAAATGGGTCGTAACTTATTCCTGTGATTAAGTCATCAGGTAGACCAAAATCTCCCCATATAACTAATAAAAACAATAGGAAAGCACCTATAATATCTGCTAAAAATCCAAATGTCCAAACGTTTAATATATTTCTTTTGTAAAAGGTTTTTAGATTGTTTTGTGTGTTCCCCAAATTGAACATAAAAAAACAAGCTATTATTACCAATGAATCAATGATTAAATTACCTATAAGTGTTATAAATATAACTGGTGGGAAAAATAATAAAAACCAAATTGGAAAAATTAGATTGTATAGTTTTATTTGTTTCATTTTATCTCCTTTCTATCTAAACTTAAAATTGTGATCTTATTTAATTATAGTAAAGATAGATATGAATTTCAAATTTTTTACATTATACATAGACAAATTTTATAAATCTAAACAATGATGTATATTATCAAAAAATAAATGTTTTTTCCGAAAGAGGGGAAGATAGTATTTTAGTGGTAGAAACTTAAAATAAAAAAATATGGCTATGAAAATGTTAGCGACTGCTTTTAGATATTTTGTTAAGAAACTTAGTCTTTGATGTTGAATAATTCGTTGAGAAATTTCGTTGTTTGACCGTAGGGAGTTTAGAAATTTTAGAATTATTCATAAGTCAAAGGCTTAGTTTCTTCAAAATATTGTTGCATGAGCGATATTTTTGTAGCCATATTTTTAATAACCCACAGAATAAACAAAAAAGCACAGGGACAAAATTTTATCCCTGCACTTTATTTTACTGCTACATCTATTTCGTACTCTTTGAATATTTTAGAAGCTTTTAATACATCTTCATCTCCTGCATCTTCAATTCCTTTTAAAGGATAGTCATATCCAAGTTCTTCCCACTTGAATTTACCCATAGAATGATAGGGAAGTATCTCTACTTTTTCTATATTATCAAGTGTATTTATAAACTTACAAAGATCTCTTATATCGTCTTCTTTATCTGTAATACCTGGAACTAATACATATCTTATCCAAGTAGGGATTTTTTTATCAGATAAATGCTTCGCTAGATTTAAAGTTTTATCATTGTAAATACCAGTTAAATCTTTAAAAGCATCTCTATTTATATGTTTTATATCAAGCAAAATTAAGTCTGTATAATCAAGTATAGGATCTATAATGTCTATATCTACAAATCCAGAAGTATCTATAGCTGTGTGTATATCATTATCTTTAGCCTTCATAAGCAAGTTTTTTAAAAACTCAGGTTGTAAAGTCGGCTCACCACCAGATACAGTAAGACCTCCGCCTGATGAAATCATAAAAGGTTTATATTTTACAATCTCATCTATGAGTTCATCGACATCGTATTCATTTCCGCCTTTAGTATCCCATGTGTCTCTATTGTGACAATATTTGCATCTAAGAGGACATCCTTGAGTAAATACTATAAATCTAATTCCTGGACCGTCTACAGTTCCAAAAGTTTCTAAAGAGTGTACTCTACCTTTAATACCCATACAAAACACCACCTTAAATTAAGATTTAAAATAAAATTTCCTTTATTCTATCACATAATGTACTATAGTTTTAAAACTATATGATTTTGAATCAGAGGATAACGTTGGTTGAAAAACTATACTTACAACTATTTTTGAGCAACGGAGCCCGTTAGGGATCGTTGGCGACATGAGTCACCGCGTAGCGAGTAGACGAATTTTTTTATAGAAAATAAAGCCCTAACAAATCTGTTAGGACTTTATGAAATATTACATATTTGAGTGGAATGTTCTAGTTATAACATCCATTTGTTGTTCTCTAGTTAATTTTATAAAGTTAACTGCATAACCAGATACACGGATTGTAAGTTGAGGATACTTTTCAGGGTGATCCATAGCATCAAGTAAAGTTTCTTTATCGAATACGTTTACGTTGATGTGGTGTCCATTTTGAATGAAATATCCATCAAGTAAGAATGTTAAGTTATTTATTCTTTCTTCTTCGGTTTTACCTATAGCTTTAGGAACTACAGTAAATGTGTAAGAAATACCATCTTGAGAATGCTCATATGGAAGCTTAGCAACTGAAGATATAGAAGCAAGACAACCTTTTGTATCTCTTCCGTGCATTGGGTTAGCTCCAGGTCCGAATGGCTCTCCAGCTTTTCTTCCATCAGGAGTATTACCAGTTTTCTTACCATAAACTACGTTTGAAGTTATAGTTAATATAGATTGAGTGTGTAGAGAATTTCTGTAAGTTTTGTTCTTTCTTATCTTGTTCATAAATGTCTCAACTAAATCAGATGCTAATGAATCAACTGCATCATCATTGTTTCCAAACTTAGGGAAATCTCCTTCAGTTTCAAAATCAACAGCCATACCATTCTCATCTCTTACAACCTTAACTTTAGCATGCTTTATAGCTGATAAAGAGTCAGCACATACAGAAAGACCAGCTATACCACAAGCCATAGTTCTAAATACATCTCTATCATGTAAAGCCATTTGAGCTTTCTCATAAGAATATTTATCATGCATGTAGTGAATTATATTTAATGTATTTACATATAAATTAGCTAACCAGTCAAGGAATAGGTCAAACTTCTCCATAACTTCATCAAACTCTAAATACTCAGAAGTAATAGGAGCGAATTTAGGTCCTACTTGGATTCCTTTCTTCTCATCTACACCACCGTTTATAGCGTATAAAAGTGCTTTAGCAAGGTTACATCTAGCTCCGAAGAATTGCATTTGCTTACCAATTTTCATAGCAGAAACACAACAAGCTATACCGTAATCGTCTCCCCAATAAGTTCTCATTAAATCATCATTTTCGTATTGGATAGAGCTTGTATCTATAGAAACCTTAGAACAGAATTTTTTAAAGTTTTCTGGAAGGTCTTTAGACCAAAGTACAGTTAAGTTAGGTTCTGGTGCAGCACCTAAAGTATATAGAGTATTTAATGTTCTAAAAGCAGTTTTAGTAACAAGTGTTCTTCCGTCAACACCCATACCACCTACAGTTTCAGTTACCCAAGTTGGATCTCCAGAGAATAAATCATTGTACTCAGCAGTTCTTAAGAATCTAACCATTCTAAGCTTCATAACGAAGTGATCCATTATTTCTTGAGCTTCATCCTCAGTTAAAACTCCGTTTTTAATATCTCTTTCAAAATAAATATCAAGGAATGTAGAAACTCTACCTAAACTCATTGCAGCTCCGTTTTGATCTTTAACAGCCGAAAGGTAACCAAAGTATGTCCATTGAACAGCTTCTTTAGCATTTTGAGCAGGTCTTGATAAATCAAATCCGTATTCAGATCCCATTTTAATCATTTCTTTTAAAGCTTTGATTTGCTCAGATATTTCTTCTCTTAATCTTATAATATCTTCATCCATTGTCATAACATTTAAAGATTCTTTTTGATTATTTTTATCTTCTATTAATCTATCTATACCGTAAAGAGCTATTCTTCTGTAGTCTCCGATTATTCTACCTCTACCGTAAGCATCTGGAAGACCAGTTATTATACCAGCACTTCTAGCAGCTCTCATTTCAGGAGTGTAAGCGTCAAATACTCCGTCGTTATGAGTTTTTCTGTAGTTAGAGAAAATTTCTTTAACATTTGAATCAAGTTCATATCCGTAAGCTTTACAAGAATTATCAACCATTCTGATTCCACCATAAGGCATTACAGCTCTTTTAAGAGGTGCATCAGTTTGAAGACCAACAATAGTTTCTAAGTCTTTATTTATATATCCAGCACTATAAGCATTTATAGCAGATACAGTTTTTGTATCAACATCTAAAGTACCGCCATTTTCAACTTCTTTTTTCATTAAAGCTGAAACATCATTCCATAATTTTTTAGTGTTTTCAGTAGCACCTGATAAGAAAGAATCATTTCCTTCATATGGTGTATAGTTAAGTTGGATAAAGTCTCTTACATCTATTTCTTTAGCCCATTTTCCAGTTTTAAAAGTTTCCCATGCTTGTATCATTAAAATCACTCCTTAGAAAGTAATAGTTTAGCAATTAAAATAATTTCTTTGTTAAAAATATAATAACACAAAACTATAGAACTTTGTATACAATATTCAAATGTTACGAAAAGTTAATAGTTCTGATAATTCGATAAATTTAAACAAAGTTATTATACGTAATTTTAAAAAAAATTATAAAACAATAAAAAATAAAAAATAACTTACAAAAATATTTTTACATAATGTCTATGATTGTATAATTTTAGATTAAACTGTCGTGTATACAAAAAAATACAAAAAAAGTAAAAAATATGTACAATAAAAATATTGACATACAAAAATAATTAAAAATTGCACTAATAATTGCACTAATATAATTAAGAAAATCTACCTATTTATTAAAGAAGAAAAATTGTATTAAAAGCTTTAAATTACATAAAATATATAAATAATAAAGAAATAAAAAATATTTGTTGCATAATAACAGCAATATATATATAATTGAAAAGATGAGCAAGAGAGACGTAAAAACGAAAGGAAAGGTAATATATATATGGAAAACATAAAATTTGAAAATTTGGAAATATCAAAAGAAATAAAGCAAGCTATAGCTGACATGGGATTTGAAGAGCCATCTCCTATACAAGCTCAAGCAATACCACATATATTAGCAGGAAAAGATATAATAGGGCAAGCACAAACTGGTACGGGTAAAACAGCAGCCTTTGGTATTCCTGTTTTGGATATGGTTAATGAAAAAGATAATAGTGTACAGGCTATAATTTTATGCCCTACAAGAGAATTAGCTATTCAGGTAGCTGGAGAAATAGGAAAATTAGCTAAGTACAAGAAAAACTTAAGAACACTACCTGTATATGGTGGACAACCGATCGATCGTCAGATAAAAGCATTAAAAAAAGGAGTTCAGATCGTTATAGGTACTCCTGGTAGAGTTATGGATCATATGAATCGTAATACATTAAAGCTTGGAAATGTAAAGACAATTGTTTTAGATGAAGCGGATGAAATGCTAGATATGGGATTCAGAGAAGATATAGAAACTATATTACAACAACTTCCAGAGCAAAGACAGACTACTTTCTTTTCAGCAACAATGCCAAAAGCAATATTAAATCTTACAAAGAAGTATCAAAAAAATCCTCAACATGTAAAGGTTGTTCGTAAGGCTTTAACAGTTCCAAATATAGAGCAGTTTTATATAGAGACAAAATCTAAGAATAAATCAGATATATTATCAAGACTTATAGATATATACAATCCTAAATTATCGGTTGTATTCTGTAATACAAAGAGAAAAGTTGATGAATTAGTATCGGAGCTTCAATTAAGAGGATACTTTGCTGATGCACTTCACGGGGATTTAAAGCAATCGCAAAGAGATAATGTAATGGCTAAATTCAGAAACAGAACTATAGAAATACTAGTTGCAACAGATGTAGCGGCTAGAGGTATAGACGTTGATGATGTAGAGTGTGTATTTAACTATGATGTGCCACAAGATGATGAATACTACGTACACAGAATAGGAAGAACAGGACGTGCGGGAAGATCAGGACGTGCATTCTCTTTCATTTCAGGAAAGAAAGAAATCTATAAATTAAGAGATATTCAAAAATATACTAAAGCTAATATGAAAAGACATGATATACCGTCTCTTAGTGATGTTGAAGAAATAAAAACTAATGTATTCTTAGAAAAAGTTAAGAATGTTATAGAAGAAGGACACTTAACAAATCAAGTTAATTTCTTAGAGAAGTTAATGGAAGAATATACTTCTTTAGATATAGCTGCTGCACTTCTTAAAATGTCAATGGGTGATCAAAATAAAGAAGAAATAAAACAAGAAGATTCATTTGAAAATACTGGTGCAGAATCAGGAATGGTAAGATTATTTATAAACATAGGTAGAAAGCAAAACATAAGACCTAAAGATATCTTGGGAGCTATAGCTGGAGAAACTGGTATTTCAGGAAAGTTAATAGGAACTATAGATATATATGACGGATATACTTTCGTTGAGGTTCCAAGAGAGCATGCGAATGATGTTTTAACTATAATGAAAAATAATACTATAAAAGGTAAGACTATAAATATAGAGCCTGCTAATAAAAAGTAATAAAAAAGTTGTTGACTGAGTCAACAGCTTTTTTACGCTTAAGGAAATTATATGATTTTTAAATTGTGGATAATATTGATGAAACACCTACACCTACAATTATTTTTGAGCAACGGAGCCTGTAAGGACCGTTGGCGATATGAGTCACCGAGTTAGCGAGTAGATGAATTTTTTATTACTAATGAATTATAGTAAAACTCCTAAAACTATATAAAGTATAAGTGCTATAGCTCCATTAAGTAAAGCATAAGGGAGCTGCGTTTTTACATGATCTATATGATCTGATGCAGATGCCATTGATGAAACTATAGTAGTATCTGATATAGGAGAACTGTGATCTCCCATTATAGCTCCTGAAATTACAGCACCTATACTCATATATATGTTTGCATCCATGGCAACGGCCATTTGAATAGCTATAGGAATCATTATAGCAAAAGTTCCAAAACTTGTTCCAGTTGAAAATGCTATTATACTAGACATTATAAATATAACGGCAGGTCCAAATGAACCATTAAGTCTACCTTCAACTAAGCTTGCCATATAATTACCAGTTTCAAGATCGCTTGAGATATTTCCAATAGCAAATGCAAATGCAAGTATTGCAGCAACTGGTATCATAGCACCAGCACCCTTATAAACATAATCCATAAACTCATTAAGACTCATAAGTCGCTTACCTATATAATAAAAACCACTAAAAACTAATGATGCAAGAACTGCCCAAAACACTGAGGTTGAACCAGAACCGTTAAAGATTACACCATCTCCTGTAATATAAAGGCTAATAGGAATCATTAAAACTAAAACAAGTAAAGGATAAAGCATATGATTCATATTAGGTTCAATTCCTTCTTTGGTATTAATTTCGATGGCATCTTGATCTACTACAGGCATAGCTCCGTCTCTTAATAATTTACCTTCTGTCATAGCTCTTAATTCGGCTTTTTTCATAGGGCCAAAATCCTTACCTGTAAGTATAATTATTAAAAGAGTTATCAAAGTAGATATAGCATAAAAATTAAAAGGAATACTTTTAATAAGCAAATCAACGGAATTACCACTGATAACACCAGCACCTACTTGAGCAGCTATAAGTCCAAGTAATGTAGCCCCCCAAGAGTTAAATGGAAGCATTGAACAAACAGGAGCAGATGTAGAGTCACAAATATAGGCCAGTTTTTCTCTAGAAACCTTATACTTATCACATATAGGTCTTGATACAGTACCTACAATTAAAGAAGTTATAGTGGATTCTATGAATACTACAAGTCCTATGAAATAAGCTAAAAGCATAGCCGCCTTTCTGTTCTTTATTTTCTTGTTTTTCTCAGTTAAGTAATATACAAATCCTTCAACACCACCTGAAGCCTGTATAAGTGTTACTACAGAACCTACTAAGAAAGAGAAGATGATAGTTTTAGTTACCCATCCTTCAGAAAATACGTTAACAACTGAATCTATACTTTGCCCTAAAGCAGGAAAAAATGACCAATTAGTCATTATTAATTTTCCTATTAATATTCCAGCGAATAAAGAAATAAAAACTTGCTTTGTAGTTATAGCGAGTATTATTGCAATTAATGATGGAAGTAAGCTAAGAAATCCATAAGTCATATTTAAACCCCCTTAAAAAATAATTCAACATATAAATAATACTAGAAGGTTTAGATAAAATCAAACAATTGTTAGAAAATAGAAAAAGATTATATTTTTTGAATTTATGGATAATATCTATTAAAAAGTTAAACTTGAAACTATTTTCGTTAACGTAGCCTTGATAACTCATTGGTGACATGAAAAATGCGTTAGCATAAAGCAAATTCTTTTTAAAATACTAGTTCAAGCTTTTGAAGTCTTTCTTTTAAATCATCAATAACACATCTTTCCTGTAATTGATTGCATGCTTCGAAGGTTACAGAAAATCTTAAAAAACTTCCACCTTCATCCCAAGGTACTGTAGATATTAATGCATTTTTTAGAATATATATAGAAGCATCTTGTGCATTTTTAAATACATAACCTGACTTAGTACCTTTAGGAATAGAAACATAGCAGTAGAAGGTTCCTTGTGGCTTTGTAGCATCAAAACCTATATCGCAAAGTGCATCAACTAGCATATCAAATCTTCTTGAATATTTAATGCAATTTTTAGTTATTATTTCGGGATGATTAAGAGCATAAGCTCCAGCCTTTTGAATTGCTCTAAACTGTCCAGAGTCGGTATGACCTTTAACATTAGCATAAGCCTTTATAACTTTTGGATTAGATACTATAAAAGCTAGTCTCCATCCTGTCATATTAAACGATTTTGATAAAGAATGTATTTCAATACCAACATCAATAGCTCCATCTATAGACAAAAAACTTAAAGGTTCACTATCGAATGTAAGAGCACTATAAGCTGAATCACAAACTACTAAAATGTCGTTTTTATAAGCGAAATCTACAACTCTTTTGTAAAATTCTTTAGTAGCTACTTGTCCAGTAGGATTGTTTGGATAATTAATATATAAGAGTTTTGATTTTTTGAGTATATCATCAGGTATAGAGTTTAAATCTGGATAAAAGTTATTTTCTTTATATAAAGGTAAATTATATATATGACCGCCCAAAAATTTAGAGTAAGTAGCTAATACAGGATAACCAGGAACAGTAGTTAAAACTACATCTCCGTGATTTACAAAGCACATAGGGAGCATGGCAAGTATTGGCTTTGATCCTATTCCATGCATAATATTAGCAGATGGATCTATGTTATCTAGTTTGTATATCTTTTTTAAAAAGCTACATGCAGCTTCTTGAAATTCCAATATTCCATTATCAGAGTACAGTCTGTTTTCAAGCTTAGAACACTCTTGGCAAAGTACTTTACAGATATTAATATCAGCAGCAAGATCTGGCTCTCCAACGCCCATATCTATAATTTTTGTATTTGGATATTTATTTTTGATTATTTCTTTTTCTTTTTTTATAGACTCAAACTTGTAATCTTTGGATTTATTAAAAAAATCAACTCCTCCTAAACGATCAGCTATTTTATTATCGACAAAATCCATAGAAAATCCTCCTTTAGATGAAAAGCAAACTGTTAAAAAATGATTAAACTAAATCTTAAAATATCTTATTAATAGTTTGAATGATTTGATACAATATAAAATAAAAATGTTATGGAAATATGGCTTTTGATAAAGTGAATAATGGTGTCGCATATAACCAAACCTTCATATAAATTGTAAAGAAGTGTTAATTATTAGCGCTTTTTTTATGTTAATTCTACAAAAGTAGTTAAAATTTTATGGAGGAATGAAGGGATATTTTATAGAAAGTATGTAAGAGCATTTACAAGGGGGGATAACATTGGATATAAACTATAAAATAGATAACAGAAATTTGATTGTTGAACTATATGGAGAGTTAGATCATCATATAGCTTCAGATGTAAGGGAAGAGATTGATATGGCTATAGATAAAAATTCTATAAAAAATGTTATATTTGATTTAAAAAATATGAACTTTATGGATTCCTCAGGAGTGGGGGTTATTATAGGAAGATATAGAAAGCTTTCAGAAACTGGAGGAAAGGTAATAGCATTAAACTTAAACAAGCATGTTAAAAGAATATTTGACTTATCAGGCATAGATAAGATAATAGGAATTTATAACGATTACGAAGAAGCAATAAGTTCTTTATAAGGGGGAAAAACGATGAAGAATTATATGGAAATTAGTTTTTTAGCCAAATCTGAGAATGAGTCTTTTGCTAGGGTGGTAGTTGCTTCTTTTGCATCTCAACTGGATCCCACAATAGATGAAATAGCAGATATAAAAACTGCTGTATCTGAGGCTGTTACGAATGCTATAATTCATGGATATGATGAAGATGAAAGTAAATTTGTTTATGTAAGAAGTGAAATATATGAAGATACTATAAAGGTAGTAGTAGAAGATAAAGGTAATGGAATAAAGGATGTAGATATGGCAATACAACCGCTTTATACTTCAAAGCCTGAGCTTGAGAGATCTGGTATGGGGTTTACGGTAATGGAAACATTTATGGATAGCATAGAGATATCTTCTATTTTGGGGGAAGGAACTAAATTAGTTATGAAAAAGACTATAAAATCCAATAAAAATAAAGATTAGGGGTAATAATTATGGTGATGCCTGCTGTAAGTGATAAAAAAAGACATTTACTTAGCCATGAGGAAACTCTAGCTCTTATAAGAAAAGCTCAAGATGGAGATGAACAGTCAAAAGATATTTTAATAGAAAGTAATTTAGGGCTAGTCAGAAGTGTTGTAAATAAATTTATGAATATAGGTTATGAAAGAGATGATCTATTTCAATTAGGTTCAATAGGGCTTATAAAATCTATATATAAGTTTGATTCTACATTTAATGTGAGATTTTCTACATATGCAGTACCTATGATTTTAGGAGAGATAAAACGATACTTAAGAGATGATGGGATGATTAAGGTATCAAGATCTCTAAAACAACTTGCTACAAAGACTAAGATGGAAACTGAAATACTATCCAAAAAACTTGGACGAGAACCTACAATTGAAGAGGTTGCAAAGTCTCTTGAGGTATGTAAGGAAGATATAGTTATGGCTCTTGAATCAAATTCATCAGTTGAGTATTTGCACGGTGTTATACATGAGGATGAAGGATCTCCTATATGTCTTATAGATAAGATAAGTCAAGCTAAAACTATGGATGACGAAAAAATAGTGGATAATTTACTTTTAAAGCAAGTGCTAGGAAAGTTAGAAAAAAGAGAAAGACAAATTATAGTTTTAAGGTATTTTGAAGATAGAACACAAAGTGAGATAGGGAATGAGCTTGGAATATCTCAGGTTCAGGTGTCGAGGATTGAAAAGAAGGTTTTAGGAAAACTTAAAAATATGATAAGTTGAGAAAGGGTCATACTAATTGTATGGCCTTTTGTTTTGTACTTAATCCAAAATGAAGATTATTTAAATAACGCTATTTAGTCAACATTTTAATAAAACTAGAGATTCTGCTTTATAAAATACCCTAAAAGTTCTAAACTCCCTATGGTCAGACAAAGAACTTTTTTAACGGATATTTTAACAGCATAATTCAAGTTTTATAGTAAAATGTCAACTTAAAAATAGCTAACATTTAAATAATCTTCATTTTTAAATTGAATTATTTAAGTGTTTTTGTAAATAATAATTGTATGAAAAGGGGGATTGAAAGTGGAAATATATTTAAAACCTAAAAAGAATTTGAAGTTTGAAAAAAATATAAAAGATTTATATTTGAAGGATTTGTTTTATATATATCCTTCACAAAATGAAGATTTGGTCAAAGATATAATAATTGCTCATGTAAATGGAGTTAGTAAGGATTATGAGGTTATAGAACTTGGCGAGGTTATTAATAGAATGAATAATCAAAACAGCTATGTTAAGGTTAACTTTTTAGAATTTGATGATTTATTGATACATTTTGAGAATCCTAAAAAGGATAATATGTTGTTTATAAGAGTTTTATTTGTATGCATAATACTGTTTCTAGGGGCTGGAATGGCTATAATTAACTTTCATTCAGATGTAGATATGGTTAAATCTCATAAGACAATACTCAGAATATTAACAGGAAGTGAGACGGAGAATTTATTCTTGTTTCAAATAGCATATTCGTTAGGAATAGGAACAGGGGTTGCTGTATTTTACAATAAGGTTATACCAAATTTCTCAAAGTCAGAGCCAAGTCCACTAGAACTAGAAGTATCTACTTTTAAAAGTGAGGTACAATCTTATATCATTGAAAATAATAAGCAATAAGGAGGACGGTTTGAAACTAACATTTGTAACTGTATTAGGATTTTCAGAAGGTATAGTAGTTGGATCAGGTATAGTAGCGCTTCTTACTTTACTAGATATAATTCCAAGACTTTGTCAGATAACTAAAACTTATCATTATTTAGGAAGATATGAGTATATGTTGATATCGGGAGCTTTTGTTGGAAGTCTATTTTCACTTATAGATATATCCTTTGATTTTGGAATTATATGTGTAATATTACTTGGCACATTCTATGGCATATTTATAGGAATGTTAGCATCTGCTCTTGCAGAAGCGGTAGATGTTATACCAGTTATGGAGAGAAGGCTCAACATACAAGGGATGATCAAGTATATAATAATAGTTTTATTAATAGGAAAGACCGTAGGTTCTATAGTAAATTGGACAATATTGAAATAGAGGTGATTATATGGATTACAAAAAATATGTAGATGATAAAAGTCCTAAGCCTACATACCTTAAAAACTGCATATGGGCATTTGTTGTAGGTGGGTTAATATGTGATTTAGGGCAGTTTATATTAAATAGTTATATAAAGTATGGTCTTGATAAAAAAATGGCATCTACTGCAACTTCTATAACTCTTATATTTTTAGGTGCATTTTTTACAGGAATAGGAGTATATGATTTGCTTGGAAGAAGGGCTGGAGCAGGTTCAATTGTTCCGATAACTGGTTTTTCTAATTCTATAGTATCTCCAGCTATGGAGTATAAGAGGGAAGGATATGTACTTGGGGTTGCAGCAAAAATGTTTACAATAGCAGGTCCTGTTCTTGTATATGGAATAGGTAGCTCGGTAATACTTGGCCTAATTTACTACTTCTTAGGCATTAGTTAGAAAGGAGATTACTATGGCAAAGAAAAGATTAGGAAATCAAACAATACAGTTATTAAATAACCCTGTTATAGTATCAACTGGGTCAATAGTTGGTCCAAAAGAAGGAGAGGGACCACTGAAGGCTTATTTTGATATAATCTTAAAGGATGATTTATTTGGAGAAGATAGCTGGGAACTCGCAGAGAGCAAAATGATAAGAGAAGTTATAAAAATGGCTGTAGATAAAAGTGATCATGTACTCAATGAGGTTGATTATATAGTGGCGGGGGACTTACTCAATCAACTTATGTCTACATCATTTGCTGCAAGAGATTTAAAAAGACCGTTCTTTGGAGTTTATGGAGCTTGTTCTACAATGTCAGAATCTATGAGTATTGCATCTATGATTGTAGATGGGGGATTTTCAGATTTAGTAGTAGCTGCGACTTCAAGTCATTTTTGTACAGCTGAGAGACAGTTTAGATTTCCTCTAGAACTTGGAAATCAACGACCTATGACTGCTCAGTGGACAGTTACAGGAACAGGAGCAAGTGTTATATCATCAAAAGGAGAAGGACCTAAGATAAAAAGGATAACTACTGGTAAGGTTATAGATAAGGGTATAACTGATGTTAATAATATGGGACCAGCCATGGCTCCTGCAGCAGTTGATACAATAAAAGCATACTTTGATGATACAAAAGATGACATAGACAGTTTTGACATAATCGCAACAGGAGATCTAGGAATAGTAGGAGGCGAGATTCTTCTCGATTTTATAAATAAAGAAGGGTATGACATATCTAGGGTATATATGGATTGTGGAATAGAAATATTTGACCATAAAAAGCAAGATACTCACTCTGGCGGAAGTGGTTGTGGATGTTCTGCTAGTGTATTTAATGGATACATATACAAAAAATTAAAAAATAAAGAAATAAACAAAGTTATGTTAGTATCAACAGGGGCATTGATGTCTCCTACAAGCACACTTCAAAAGCAAAGCATACCATCAATAGCTCATGCTGTGATTATAGAGAATTAGGAGGTGGAATTGTGGAGTATTTAAGAGCTTTTATAGTCGGAGGAGCTATATGTGTTATAGGTCAAATACTTATGGACTTTTTTAAGATACCATCACCATATGTACTTGTAAGCTTTGTAACTGTAGGCGTTATATTGACGGGGCTTGGAATATATGAACCAATTGTAGAGTTTGGAGGAGCTGGTGCAACTGTGCCTCTTACAGGATTTGGATATGGACTTGGAAAAGGTGTTATAGAAGAAGTAGGTAAAAAAGGTTTATTAGGCGCATTTACAGGAGGAACATCTGCAAATGCTGGTGGAATAGCAGCAGCTGTTTTATTTGGATATTTAATGTCTTTAATATTTAGCCCAAAGGCAAAACCATAGGAGCAAAAAAAGAGAGCAATTAATTGCTCTCTTTTATTTTTATTTCATTTTCATCATCTTGTTTTTTAAAAAACATATTTTCTGTTTTTTTATCATCTTCTTTTATTTCATTTTTTTCTTTATCATTTGATTGTTTATTCTCTTCATCTTTTTTAGAATCTATAACTTTATCATTGTTATTTTTATCATTGTTATTTTTATCGTCTTTTTTATCAGAATTAAACAACCAATCATTTATTATATCCGATGAATCAGGGGTGTCTTCTATTTCTATATTTTCATCTTGAGTATGCATCTCGCAGTAATCTCTAGGTTCTGTACCTGCTACAAATTTTTCCGTTCTAGTATTTTCGCAAAAATGAGTTGCAACTTGACCACTTTCTGAACAAATTTTTTGTTCTGTTATTCCACTTGGTCTTTTAAATGATTTTGATGGAAGTCCTTTGTGAACTTGAGTCATAACTTTTGACCAAAGCGATGATGACATAGCACTTCCTGTTTTAAGTTTTTGATTCCAGTCATTTCCTATCCAGGTTGCTCCAACATAATAAGGAGTATATCCGGCAAACCAAGCATCATTATTATCACTAGTAGTACCTGTTTTTCCGGCTACAGGCATATTAGATATTCTAGCACGGCCTCCAGTACCAGAACTTACAACAGTTCCTAATATATCAGTCATTATATAAGCTGTTTGAGGTGTTGTAATTGAGTGTTTAACAGCCTTATTATTCAATATTATATTTCCGTTTGAATCTTCTATCTTAGAGAACAGCATAGGTTTAATATAAGTTCCACCATTTGCTATAGAACCATATGCTGCAGTCATCTCAAGTGGAGTTATTCCCTTAGTCATACCTCCAAGCGTAAGTGCAGAGAAGTTTTTATCATTATGCCCTGGTGTTTTCACTATAGTAGATATACCCATATTTTCTAAGAAATCAACCATAATCTCAACAGAAGAATATGGGCTTGAAGAAAGCATTTCTGCTGTTTTTACAGCTCCTACATTTGAAGAATGTTGAACCGATTGTCTTAACGTTATAGGGCCTCTATATTTATTAGCATAGTTATGAGGTTTCCACTTCTCATTAGAGGAATATTTATATCCTGATGGCGAATCATTTATTGCAGTAGCAGCTGTCATTCCGCTATCAAGTGCAGGTAAGTATACAGCAATTGGTTTTATAGCAGAACCTGGTTGTCTAGGATTAACGGCTCTATTATAAAGTTTTTTACCACCTATCATTCGTCCTCCTACCAAAGCTTTAACTTGACCTGTATGGTAATCCATTATAACCATAGCTGATTGAGGCTGAATATTTCCATTTTTATCAGTAAAAGTTCCTGGGAAATTAGAGTTCTTTTGATATTCTGTCTCTAGTATCTTTTGGATATTGACATCCATAGTAGAATATATTCTAAGACCTCCGTTATAAAGCATATCTCTAGCTTCATCTTCAGTTTTACCTTGTTTAACTAGAGCATCTATAACATCATCTTTAAGTAGATCTACAAAATAAGAAGAAACATTGGTTTGAGTTTGATTTCCAACCTTTATAACTATTTCTTCGTTTTTAGCTTCATCATACTCAGATTGAGATATATGTCCAAGTTCTAGCATTTTGTACAGTACAGTTCCTTGTCTTTCCTTTGCATTTGGATTAACAACTGCTTTTCTAACCACTATTTGTTCTTTTTTTAGTTGATCATACTGATAATTATCTATTAATCCTTTTGTATGTAATTTCTCAAAGAGTCCCTTTTCTACATTAGAAGCAGGATCTGTGTTTGCTGTTTTAGGATAAAAAACTAGTAAGTTCTTAAGTGCATCTAAATTCTCACTACCATCAAGTCTTTGAGTAGTATATGGAGAATATTTAGATGGATTTTTAGTTATACCTGCTATCATTGTAGATTCTGCTAGACTTAATTCTTCTACATTCTTAGAAAAATAAGTTTGAGCTGCAGCTTGTACCCCAATAGCACCTCTACCTAAATAGAAAGTATTTAAGTAAGTTTCAAGTATTTCATCCTTAGAAAGAGTTTTTTCAAGTTGAAGAGCATAATAAGTATCTTTAATCTTTCTAGTAACAGTTTTTTCGTTAGATGTATACATATTCTTAGCAAGTTGTTGTGTCAGTGTACTTGCCCCTTGAGCCTTACTAAATGTCTTTAAGTCATACCAAAGTGCACCGAATAATCTTTTTATATCTACACCGTGGTGATCATAGAATCTCTCGTCCTCTATAGATATAACTGCATTTTGTAGGTTCTTTGGTATTTTATCTAAAGTTACTAGACTTCTAAAATTTGATCCATGAACCTTTTCTATTAATTGTCCATTAGAATCGTATATGAAAGAACTTTCATACATTTCAAGATTGTGTGGGTCTATAGGTGGTGCATTTTTAATAACTCCTACGACAAGACCCATAACACAGGCTGTACCAACTATAGATAATATAATAAAAGTAATAAGTACTATTCTGAAAATACTTACTTTTTTCTTTTTTTCTTTATTGTTAGTAGTCTCACTTTTATCATTGTTTTTATCGCTACGCATTCGTCATTACCTCCTTATTCAATCTATTATAACATAGAAGAAAAAGTTCAATCTATAAATTTATTCAAAGAATATTTTTGTAATATTATTGTAATATAAAAAATGATATATATATTATTGCAAAAAAAGTTATATTTATGATAAAATAGGGTAAAATATTGAATAATAGGCGTTGAAGGAGATTAGTAATCCTCATGGTTACAAAATTAGAGAGTAAATCGGGTGGTGAAAGGTTTACAGTACATGATAAGGTGAAATACACTCTGGAGTTTCGAAATCAAAAATTTCGACGTTTTCCATACGTTATAGTGGATAAGAGGCATTTTTATGCGAATTAAGGTGGTACCACGGGTTTTTTCGTCCTTCTATAGGACGAGGAGACCCTTTTTTAGTATATATAAAGAAATATGAGGAGGATTTTAAATGAATGTATTTGATACTTTAAAAAAACGTGGATTTATAAAGCAAATGACACATGAAGACGAAATACGTGATCTGTTAGGAAAAGAGTCTGTGACTTTTTATATAGGATTTGATGCAACTGCTGATAGTTTACATGTAGGACATTTTCTTCAATTAATGGCTATGGCTCATCTTCAAAGAGCAGGACACAGACCAATAGCTCTTTTAGGTGGAGGAACTACTATGGTAGGGGATCCAACAGGAAAGACTGATATGAGAAAGATGTTAACTGTTGAAGAAATAGCGCACAATGCCGAGTGCTTTAAAGGTCAAATGAAGAGATTCTTAGATTTTTCAGATGATAAAGCTATAATGGAAAACAATGCTAATTGGCTTATGAACCTAGAGTACATACCTTTCTTAAGAGAGGTTGGAAGACATTTTTCTGTTAATAGAATGTTAACGGCTGAATGTTTTAAAAGTCGTATGGAAAAAGGATTATCTTTCCTTGAGTTTAACTACATGATAATGCAAGCTTACGACTTTTTAGAGCTTCACAAAAGATATGGATGTAAGCTGGAATTAGGTGGAGATGATCAATGGTCTAACATAATAGCAGGAGCAGATCTTATAAGACGTGTTGAAGGTGAATCAGCTTATGGTATGACATTTACACTTTTAACTAATAGTGAAGGTAAGAAAATGGGTAAAACAGAATCAGGAGCAGTTTGGCTTGATGCTGAAAAAACTTCTCCATATGAGTTTTACCAATACTGGAGAAATGTTGCTGATGCAGATGTTAAAAACTGCTTAGCGCTTTTAACTTTTATTGAAATGGATGAGGTTGAAAGACTTGCTTCATTAGAAGGATCAGAAATAAACAAGTCTAAGGAAATTTTAGCTTATGAGGTTACTAAGATAGTTCATGGTGAAGAAGAAGCTAAGAAGGCTCAAGAGGCAGCTAAGGCATTATTCGGAAAAGGAGCTATGGCAGGATCAATTCCTTGTACTGAAATAGCTAAAGCTGATATAGCTGATGGAATGGATATATTAACTTTACTTACAACTACAGGTCTTGCTTCTTCTAGAAGTGAAGCGAGACGTTTAGTACAACAAGGTGGAGTATCTATAAATGATGAAAAAATAAAAGAAATAGAATTTAAGATAAATGAAGATAGCTTTGAAGATGATTCTTTAATGATTAGAAAAGGTAAGAAGGTATATCATCAAGTTAAATTAGGATAATAAATATATTTAGGTATTTAAGCAAAAAAAGATGCTTATTAAAATAACGCTACTTAAGTCAACGTTTTTATAAAACTAAAGATTACGTCTTGTGAAATATTCTAAAACTTTTAAACTTCCCTTACGGTTAGACAAAAAAGTTTCTTAACGTATATTTCAACGTCGTAATCTAAGTTTTATGGAAAAAGGTTAACCTAAAAGTAGCTAACATTTTAATAAGCATCTTTTTAGTGTAGGAATTAATTGAAAATGATACAACTATTTACAAAATATGTAATTGATTATATTATTATATTGGGGAGTTGATTATATGGGGCATATGGATATATTGCTTGTTGTAATTATAGTTTCGGGTTGTTTAAATTTAATAGATAATATAAAGAAGTTTATGGTTGATAATGAAATTTTATTGAGATTTAGTGGGCTGAGTGTTATATGGGGGATACCTATGGGATTGGTTAATATATTAGGTATTTATACAACTGTAGGTACTGAAAATAATATAGATTATCGTATGAAAGGTGTTATAATAGGAATTTTGGTATCGGGTATTTTAGTTGGAGCATACTATGAAAAAACAATAAGTTATAAGGGTATAATAATCAAAAGTGAACTGTATGAGTGGGAAAAAATAATTTCTTATTCATATGATGAAGATGATTCTCATACTATATTATTTAGAACTAAAAAAGATAAGGAAGTAAAACTTAGGTTGAATAAGTCAAATATAAAAGATGCAGAAAAGTTGTTTAATAAGAATATAAAAAATAAAGAAATTAGTAACGAGATATAAGTACCCCTCATATTATAATATGGGGGGTATTATCTTGAAAAAACTACTTAAGGTTCATAAAAAAAAGAAAAAGAAAAAAGTATTAACTGCAATGATTTTGATATTAATATTTAGTATGGCTTTAGGTTCGTTCATATTTGTAGATAGAAAGATAAAACCCGTAGTTCAAGCAATAGCTGAATCAAAAGCACAAGAACTTGCAAATAGATCTATAAACAAAGCTGTTGGGGAAATATTAAAAGGGAAGATAAAGTATGAGGAACTTATAAGTTTGAAAACAGATGTAGATGGAAATGTTACCATGATACAAGCAAATACTATATGTACAAAACCGCTAAAAATAGGAAATAAATGTTATATGTTATAGACTATTATTTTTAATTCGCTGCCATCCCACTCAATTCTTTTAATTATTGACTTTACCAAACTCTGTTTTTCTTCAAAAGTAACATTATCCATCATCTTAGAAAAATTTATTAACTTTTCTTTTAACAATTCTAAATTGAATTTCTTATCATCATTATTATCTTCACTGAGTTTTCTCTCAAGATTATTATTCTCAACATCTAATCTTTTAATCTCAGCTAATATATACTTGGATACAGATTCATCTTCAGTTTCAGATAACTTCATTACTAGGTTTTGAATAGATTTTTTATTACTACTAATCTGATTTTTTATTTTTCTAGCTTTAGTTAAGTTATCTTTAATATTTTTCTCACTTTCACTTATAGAACTTAGCACTCGTGGTAGTATTATACTACTGATTTTATCTAGTACAAGCTTATCTGTTTTCTCACCTGGAAGGTTTTTAATATTACATCTATCTCCTCTTGATAAATCCTTTATGTTACATCTGTAATAATAATATCTTTCTCCATCTTTCTTTATAGAACCATAGCCAACTCTAAAAAAGCTTCCACAGTTTCCGCATTTGATAAGTCCTGAAAGCAATGCTTTAGTAGAAGAGCCTTTTCTAGGTATTTTAACTTTATTGCTTTTCATGATACTTTGAACTTCTACCCAATCCTTGCCTGAAATAATGCCCTTATGCTTTCCAATAGCGATTATCCAATCTGATATATCTTTTCTTTTAGTGACTTCTTTTTTAACAAGCTTCTTATTGTAGCTTATTACAGCATATTTTCCATCAAAATCACACTTGCTGCTCGCTATATCTGCATTATTTAATTCAAAGTAGTTATATACATACTCATCAGCTACAGCGTAAACTGGGTTTGATAATATATCAGAAAGAGTACTCTTTTGAAAATCCTTACCTGTCTTACTTTTTATATTATTTCTCAGGCAATAAGTTTCAAGTTTTGACAGCGATTTGAATTTTAGATAATTGTCATATAAGAGTTTTATAGTATCTAACTCTTTTTCTATAGGAGTAAGCTTATACATTTTCCTCTCTTTCATATTATCATCAACATAAATTATAGGCTCACTTTTAAATCCAGTAGGACAAATTCCGCCAAGCCACCTGCCAAATCGAGCTAAATAGTGCATATTATCTCGAACTCTTTCTGCAATAGTCTCACGCTCTAACTGAGCGAATACAGAAGCTATATACATCATAGCTCTACCCATTGGAGTAGATGTATCAAAACTTTCGCTAATAGATATGAATGAGATATTATTTTTTTCTAGAAGTTCAATTAAATCAGAGAAATTTGATATGTTTCTACTTATACGATCTAGCTTATAACATATAAGAATATCAAATTTTTTAGACTTTGCATCTTTAATCATTTGCTTAAACTTAGGTCTATCCATATTGCCACCTGAAAATCCTTCATCTTCATAGATAGAAATATTCTCAACATCATAGTTATGACGGGCATAGTCTTTACAACGTTCAATTTGATTTTTTATGGATTCACCTTTTCCAGTAAATTTAGATTTACGAGAATAAATGGCTATGTTCATAAAATATCTCCTCCTTGCTATGGTACAAGTATATGAATGGAGAAAGATATTTATATTTATTAATTCCTTTATGATAGAAAAATATTAATGATTTATGGAATTAGTTAATGGGAGATTTGGGAATATATAGTGCTGAATGAAAAATGATACTCATTAAAATAACGCTGATTATCCAAGCTTTTCATAAAACTAAAGATTGAATCTTATTAAATATCCTAAAAGTTCTAAACTCCCTTTGGTCAGACAACGAACTTTCTTAACGGATATTTAAACGATACAATCTAAGTTTTATTGGAAAAGCTTAAGCAAAATCAGCTAACATTTTAATGAGCATCATTTTTAGATGTAGTTGTTTAGAGTTTGGGAAAATTCAAGTAATAGGACAAATTTATTCCCTCATAAACTTGTACTAATGGGGGAGATAAAATGGATATAAAGGTTAGTTTAATAATAGATGGAGAAAGTTTTGATGATATACCGTATGAAAAGCAATTACAAATTAAGAATAGAATTACGGATAAGGTTGAGAATTGGGCTATAGATATAATACAAAAGAGAATAAGAGAAGGATGAACTGATATAGATAAATTGTTAGGTATACAATGAGAAAATTTTAAAATTAAGGGAGGGAGAATGTTTATGAAAAAAATTACTATTAATACTAATCAATCAAAAGAATATAAAAGCTTACATGAAGCAATTATTGATAGCGGATTTCAAGAGGTTGAAGAACATGAAGAATACTTAAATGGTTTTAAAAATATATACCAAAAAGATGGGAACTATTATGGATTTATTGAAGGAAATTATTTAAATACAACTGCTCATAATATAACTTTGTTAGAAGTTGATAATATGGAAAGTTTTAAAGAATATTATATAAATGAAATATTAAAAACACTAAAAGATGAATTATTAAATAAGACAGTTACATTAATAGAACTAAATAAGCAGTGTCGATCAATATCAGATGAATCAGTTGATATATTTGATTATAGTAAAGATGATTTCATACATAAAAATTCAGGTTCTTTTGCCTGGGGAAGTACATCTGAACAAAAAGGTGTTTTTGATGTTGAATTTGATATAATAGAGGGTAATGAAGATATCGATAAAATTGTTGTAAAAGTAGTAGAGGTATCAGTTATATAGAGTGTGTTTATATAGTATAATAAGTTCCAAGTATTTAGAGAATAATTATATTAAATAATGTAGAATGAGAAATTAAATAGATTAGGCATTTGGAAAATAATAAGGCCCTTTCTATTTTATGATTTAGAAGTTTTTTTATTACACAGATATACAAAAAATATAAAAATTATAATATCATGGAAATGAATAACTAGAAGCAAATAGAAGTTATATACGCAAAAAAAGTAGCTCCATTAATACTGGAAGAGGGTATTATGTGTATTAGTTGAAGTTGATGATAGAGAAATATCAGAGATTTTTCTTGAGAATTTAGAATATGATAAGGTAAACCGTATAATAAATAGGTGCTGGTTTTAGATTTAACCATTGAAATCACTCGGTTGGGGATGTTTTATAGGTAAAAATAGTGTTATAATAAGTAATAAAATATAATAAGCTTGACAGCAATAATTTTAAGATTATACTATAATTTGGAATGGATTAAATAAAATATTAATTTCAAGTGGGGAAGTAATTAACATATGAGTTGATTCAAAAACTATATAAGTTAATTAAAATTAGATGGCTTTTTATATAAAACTATTAGATAATATTATGGGAGTTCAGAACTTACAAAGCAGGAGCCATGAACAGTATGTTTGTGGCTACTTTTATAAACTATAGTGGGAAGTGAAAATATTGAAGGGGAAAATTGAAAAGAAAAACCAGATTACTGTTGATCAGCATTATGTACCAAGATTTTATATGAAGAACTTTTCTATAATCAAAGGCACTGGAAAAAAAGAAAAAGCATTAATCTCATTTTATCAATTCGATGAAGGATTATTAAAAGATAAAATCCCAACAAAAAGTATTTGCTATAAAGAGTACTTCTATGGTGAAGATGGTGAAATTGAAAAAGATTTTTCAGAGAAAGAAAAAAAATGGGCAAAAACCATAAGAAGTATAATAGAAACTGATAAATATAATTTGACTGAAGGGCAAGAAAAAGCAATTAAGCAGTTTGCAATTTTTCAATATTGCCGGACTTTAGCTATGTATAATTATAGCAAGGATACAATGTCTGAAATACTGTTGGAAAGTATGAATAATATGATACCTGATGTTAAAGAAGAAATAGCAAGAAAATTGGTTAATAAAAAAATCGAAGATGAAATACATGTTGCGGATATAATTGAAGTATGTGATGAACTAGTTCAAGTCATCGATGATTTAGATGTTTCTATTATAAAATTTAATACTACAAAGAAATTAATTACTTCAGATATGCCCGTTGTAATAATGAATCCATTTTGTTCTAATAAGGCAGGATTTGCAAATGTTGGAGTTGTTATTTTATTTCCTGTGTCACCTGAGGTGATGGTAGTGATTTATGATAGAAAGATTTATAATAATTGTAATCCATATATGGTAATCAGTGATGAACAAGAAGTTATAAATCTTAACAAATATCAAGTAATTAATGCAGAAGAGCGTATATTGTCTAAAGAGCAAGAAGAATTAGCATGGATTTCTAGTGATTCTGAACTTATTTTAAAAAGAGAAGAATATCGGTTAAAGAGAAAAGTCGATTCTAGCTTTGATGGACAAGGAACATTTATTGCAACAAAATCTAGGAGTATGCATTATGAATTTGGATTATCATTTTGTAAACTTCCTAAGTATTTAATGAAAATACCTACTAATTGCAGAGAGGCTTTTGAACGTCAATACAGTTATGAAGCACGCATAAACTTACTTGTTAGAGTGTATAGATTTCCTGAACTAATTAATCAAAACAAGGATATCCCACAAGTAAAGATTTCGAAAATGAAAGATGGATATTCAGAAATGCAAAAATTTATGGATGGCTATTGGAATATAGAAGCTAAGAATAGAATCATTACACCTGAATTGATACGTGAATTGAAAACACTACATATGACATATTTTCCTATTGATAAAAAATAATTTTTATTGATTGGATTTAAAATATTTTTTAATTGACACTGGGGAATTAGGTGGCTGAAATGAGAAGTTTATCAGCTTAAGACCTACAAAAATTATAGTTTTTTTGAAGATATCTTTGTTGACGGAAACAGTATGCCAACAATTTTATTTGAAGTTATTGTATAGAAAAAGTAAATTTCAATTTATATAATTAATTTAAAATAGATATTTTTAAATACAATAATTATTTAGGTTTATTTTTAAAAATATTATAATCAGATGAAAAAGCATAACTATTCTTGTGTGAGATATAGAACTTTAACTACAATAAGTAATAAAAATACTAATATAATTAATAAAAACACTAATATAATTAATAAAGTAAGTATTACTAACTTAAGTCATCAGGAAAACCAGCAATTATTTAAGGTAGAAAAATGTACAACCACCGTAGCTATCATATTATGGAATTTTTACTTTCTTACTTGGATACTACACCATAATTATGCAATAAGTATGTAGGGGATTAAATAAAAAAACTCACTTACAGTAGTTACAGTGAACCGTACGTCAACTAACCGCGAAGTTTTGCATATTAGATTTATATATAATATATTATCATAGACACTTAAGTTGTTTGATAATTTTGAAAATTAAGTAGAAAGCTTAAAGTTAGAAGTTTGAGTTTCTATAAATCATTTTAATCAAATAGTACGTTTATAAAAATACTACCTGTTAAAGTTCAGATGGACAAATTTACATTGAAGTTAACAGGTAGTTTTTTATGAGAATTTAAAAACGTATTGGTAATTCTAGAAGCAAATTAGATGAAGATTTAGTTACATACCAGTTGAATTTAGAAATATATCAGTATTATTGTTATTAATTTCAATTAATTTTTCAACAAAAGAAAAAGACAAACCTGATGTAAAACATAGGGAAAAAATAGTGAAAAATATTATTAATGTTATCTGGCGTTTAGGCTCATAAACAAAAAAATGTGTTTTTCTTAATATAAACTCGGATATTTTGCTTTGTTTAACTAAAAATGAGTTGAGTGCAAATATGTGAATTAATAAGATTAACATGAATATATTAGGTATCACCATTGAAATAAAGCCAACTAAATAATAAAACCCTTTTAACAGGATATTAATATCTCCATTAATCACAGTAGGCTGATGGGACATAAAAAAAACAGTAATTATATCTGATACAATAAGAAGCATCATTATTGATATCCAAAGTTGATTAAGTTTATCTAAATTGTCATTTTTATATAACATAATTGTTAGAGTTGTAATACTTACAAATGAAAACAAAGTTAACATTGCAAATCCATGCATAATTTGTGAATGAAATTTATAATAAGCGGAAACCGCAATAAAACTTACAAATAAAAATAGACATAAATCATCGTTAGTTGAATTAGATGGTGAAGAGTTTTGAATATGTGATATTTGTAAAGGTTGTTTATTAGAAATTTGTTTTGTTTGAAAATTTCCATTTACAGAGGATTTTTCGATTAAGTTTTCATTATTATTTTGACTATTGTAAATATTAATTTGGATTAATTGTTGTTGTATAATATAAATTACATTTTTTATAGAGGTATTGTTGCTTATAGGGATATCATTTTTCTTTTTAGTAATAAGAAGAGGTATTATAATACCAAGAACTAGAAAAATGCTACTAATTATTATTGAATCTTTATTAACTTTTATAAAACTAACTAACCACATTAAATCACCTCCTATTTATTTCTATATTCGACAAAATTTTGAATAATCCTTTTTAGCTGATAATTTATTATAAAAAATGAAAGTCATATGAAAACTTAATAGCATTAAATATATCGAATATTATCTTGTTATAAATTGTAAATATTGTTGTAGTAATGTAAAATAGTTAAATAAGGATAATTACTATTAGGGGGGGAACTAATATGATTTTTGAAATTTTTTCAAAAAGAAGAAGAAAAGAGACTGGAGTAATAGAGGATGTATATTTATATGATAGCATACCTCAGAAACTAAGGAATCAAATCTTACATATTTGGAATTATGCCATAGCAAATGATTGGGAGGCTTGGGAATTTATTCATGATACAATCGCTAGAGAATTAGGTCTTATAACAATTGTTAAAGATTATTATAGTAATAAGAAAGAAGGTTGCATAAAGTTTCTGCTAAATCATGAAAATACTGAAGAAACTATAGATATAATAGAACTTTCATTTGTGATAATAGATGTATTAAAGAAAAATGACCCTTATGCTCAGAGATGTAATAGAAAGCAAAAGCCAGAAGATGCTATAGATGAATTAAATCATAGATTTAAAGAAAATAATATAGGGTATGAATATATAAATGGAAAAATAATAAGAATAGATAGAGCATTAACACATAGTGAGGTTGTTAAACCAGCAATAAAAGTTTTATATGAACATGAATTTGAAGGTGCTAATGATGAATTTATGGAGGCTCATAAATGTTATAGAGAAGGTGACTATAAAGGTGCGATATATAATGCACAGAAGTCTTTCGAAAGTGTAATGAAGACTATTTGTGAGAGAATGAGATTTGAATATAATAAAGAAAAAGATACAGCAAGTGTTCTTATTAAAATACTAGTAAATGAAGATTTTATACCTAAATCACTATCGAATCACTTTGATGGATTAAAGGTTTGTTTGAATGGAATAAAGACATCACTAGAATCAGGTTTACCTACATTAAGGAATAGAAAAGCTGGACATGGACAAGGTGAAGAAATTGTAGGAGTTCCTGAGTACTTAGCAGTATATGCAATAAATTTAGTTGCAACTAATATAGTATTATTAGTAGATATATATACTTTAGATTATAAAAATACATTATAAATTTAACAAAATAAAAAACTTCTCATAAGAGAAGTTTTTTACTTACTATGTAACACTATTAGTATACATGCTACATGGTATATTATAGTTACTATGTCCTTCATACCAAATACCTCCTATTAAAAGAATATTGAAACTCTTTGTTAAGCAAGTATTCTTACATATGAGGAATAGTAATTTAATTATACCATAACAGTATGAAAAATAAAATTTATTTTATGGTATAATTATAAAAAAATATATTTATGGAGTGATTATTGTTATGGATAAGTGCGAAGAGACTGACATAAGACATCAAATTAAGTTATTTTATGAGAATCTTATAAATAAGAAAATAGAAAATTTATGCTCAAAAGAAAGAAAAAACCTTGGGGAAATATTATACTATATGCTAGTCATAGTGGAAGAAGGTTTTTATGGGCCAGATTCATCAAAACAAAAATTAGGACAAATTAAACGTAGTTCTATAGAGAGGTTTATAAAAGAACTTCTAAGAAGAGGTGCAACTTTTAAAACATTAAAATATGATCATGCTAAATATAATAAATATACTCAATATATTGATGAAGTTATAGAGCTAGCCGAGATGGGTATTATAGTAGATTCCATAGAAAAAACGAAAGGAATTGATGTAATTAAAGTTGAGTGTATTGGCAAAAATGAATACGAGTTAATATTTCCTGAGATTGAAGATGATCTAGATAGAGAGGAAATTTACTTTAATACAAATGAAGAAGAGATAGAGATTAAATCCAAACCTACACAATACCTAGATGCATTATATATTACACCGAATCTATCTTATATAAAAGAAGGTAGCATATTGGAACTTAAAAAGAGTTATAGTATATTAAATGAATTAGATAAAAATATAGATTGGAAATTTTATAGTTTGTGTAAAGAGAGTATAAAATGTGATATAAAAAAAATAGGATCAGATTTTAAAAGTGAAATAATAAACTCTAGAACTGAATTAATAGATATATTAGGTTTTATTTATTACTTAGCACATATAAATTTAATTAAAAGTGGTTTAAATCCAGTATGTATTAATAAACCTATAGAACAAGGGTTTGTTATATGCTACAAAAAAGAAGAATTATTAAGATTGATGTCTGAAACTACAAGAGTAGATATAGAAATAGTTAATCGATATATAGAGTATCTTTCATTTACAAAAGAATGTAAAGGCAGAATGAATGAATATCCTTTATTTGATACAGGCGATTATATACTATTTATACCATCATCTATTCTATTAAATGATTTTCAATTTTCCATAGTAAACGGTCATTATGATAAAGGTATTGATATTTTAGATAGAAAGGATACGGTATCTCAATCAGTTGTTGATAAAATATATAATAAATGTTGTAACTATAAAAATATAGCTATTGCAGAAAATAAAGAGTATTTTGTGAAAGATATTAAATATAAAGGTAAGATACTTAAAAGTGATGTTGATATAGCTTTATATGATAAATTAAGTAATAGGGTTTTAGTTTTAGAATGTAAGTGGAAAGAAAATGTATTTCTTAGGTATATGAATTATAAGAACACAGAGAAAGCAGTAAAAAGAGCATATACATGGCAATTAGGAAGGCATAAAGCATTTATAGAACTAGACTATAAAAACATAGATCTTTTGTTTGATGATCATGAATTTTTAAAGTCAAAGCCATATTTTCCTATTATTAGCTATTTAATGCTAGACAAAAGAGCTCAATATCACTTTGATGGAAAACATATCATATCAGAATTTATATTAAGTCACCTTATAGATAAATATTCTTATGGTAATATATTGAGATTAGATTTAATTATAGACGAGATAGAATCTATGAATACAAGAGTAAAGTATAGAAAAACAGATATAAAAGAAACTGTAGTTATAAATGAAAATATTACTATACACAATAATAAGCATTACGTTAAACTATCTACGTATAGTATTTGATTATAAAATAAAAATTATAAAGAGTACATCCTCTATACTATAGGCTGAACCGAATAATAAGTGATTTCTAACTTATTTAACTTCAAATTATCATATTTTATGAAGCAAAAAAAGCAATCTAATTTCGAAGATTAGATTGCTTTTTTATTTATATAAAGCTAAAAACAAGGCAGTGTTTATTGCTTTAGAGAAGTTATTTTTAATTCCGTATTTTGCTTCCATATATTTAATAACCTTTTGTTCTATTTCTTTATTTAGATTTACAGATTTTTTATGATTTTCAGATCCAAGTATTTTGCCTAATAAATCTGTAGATTCTTTTTTCTTTTCAGGAATATTATCTTCTATAAATTTATGGATATTATCAATTTTATGGACAAGTTTATCTAGTGTTTTATTTATATCACTGGAAATCTGAAATAGATTGTCTTCAGATGTTAAGGGGGTATTATGTGTATTGTGTCTAGCTTTGTTATTAGATTTTATATCGGAAGTTTCAAAAACAAAATTAATTTCACCATGCTTGTTTATTTTCAAACTTGGATCTTTAATATTACAATTACAGTATGTACAGATATCAAGATATGTTTTTGTATTTGGGTCCCAAACTTTATCGAGATGTTTAATAGTCAAAGAGTTGATTTTATAGAAACTATACTTATTAAATGCGAGTTCTTTTTTTATCTGATTTGGGCTACGATTTCGAGACACCAGACTTTTTAATTTTTGTATTAATTCATCAGTTAGGTAATCATCCTTTTGAGAATTTTCCTTTGGACAATCTTCTTTATTTACCACTACACTCACTCCTAATTATAAAAGAATTTATATATTAATAATTTATTAAAAAAAATTTGAAATTATTACGAAGAATGAGATTAAATTTTTATTGGAATTTGGATATAGGATATATAAGTAGTAGATAGGTGTGAAATAATAGATCTATAAGTTAGCAAAAATAAGAGCATTAAGAGAGCATTATTTTCTCAAAGATTTAGTGTGCTGGGATATGTGCTGTTCAGTATACTGAACAGCACATATCCCAGCACATTTTTTACAGACATATATTATGTGAATAAAATAATCAAAAAATGGTATGAAAATATGACCTCTACATAATTTGAGTAGAGGTCATATTTTGGTATTCATGACAATGTTAATATCCAATTTATTATCAACTTTAGATACAGTAACTTTATCTATTAATATGTCTATAACAATTCTTTTCATTTTCATGCTTAGGTCATTGAATCCATTATTGAAAAATACATTTAATGATTTTTTTAGGTCTAATTTTGATTTGGCTGATTTTGATAGTTTCTTTGTAAGGTCACCTTCTCTATATTCATGTGCTTTTATTTCATGATTAATGTTAATATACTCGTATTCTAAAGCTTCTTTTATAATTTCATCTTCTGTAGTACTTATTAAGTACTTAGTTTTCTGTTGAGTCTTTTTAAGAGAATCTAGAGTTTCATTAACTTCATTTAAAGCATTGTTGTAATGAGCCTGTTGTTCATTTACACTATTACAGTATAGATTCCATAATGAATTGACACTTAAAATAGAAGATGTGTTTAATATCTTGTTTAAAACAGCATGTTCTATATAAGGTTGCTTCACAATGAACTTACAGTCGTTTTTAGAGCTACATTTATAAACGTCAACTCTTTTTCTACCATGTCTATCTGTTCCATAGTTTATAGGTTTCATTAAAGTATTACATTTCTTGCAAATTAACTTATTTTTCAATAAAAATGGAGTAGAGTAGTATTTAGAATCCTTTTGTTTATTCTTAGATATTCTACTTGAAATATCCCATTGAATTCTATCTATAGTTGATAGATGTTGATTTGATTTAACTCTTATAATATCATCAGAATCATAATCTGTTCTATTTCTTTTATTCCATACAATATAACCACTATAGATTTCGTTATTGAGGATACGCCTAATAGTAGATGTATTCCATTTAATATCTGAGCATTCATATGGATACAATCTATTCATTTCATATGCTATTTGTTGATAGTTAAATCCATAGTTAGTATACAAGTTGAATATTTTCTGCACTTTTTCAAGTTCATCAGCGTTTTTAGGAAGTGATTTATTATCTTTATCATATTTTTTATATCCAAAGGGAGGTTTACCTCCTGGCCAACAGCCCCGATTTACTTTGGCTTTTAATCCATCTTTAACTCTTTGAGATATTAAATTAGATTCTAATTCTGAAACACTAGCGAAGACAAGTTTTAGGAACTTATTAATAGCATCACTTTTAGATTCTATATTTTCACCAGTCTTTGTATAGTGGACTCTAATATTTTGCTTTGTGAAGAATACATCAAGAGCAAGGGATATTTCTAAATTTCTAGATAACCTATCCTTACTATATACGATTAAATGTTTTATTTTTTCTTTAGTAATGTAAGCAATTAATTCTTCTAGAACACTTCTATTTTTTAGATTATTTAGCTTATGACAAAGGCCTTCTTCAGCATCCACATAATTAAAGGACGATTTATAAGCAGACTTAGCTTCTTTAAAAGTTTTAACTATCTCTAGAGAATTATCTCCAGCATATCGGTTAGCTAAATCATTTTGTACTTCTAAAGAGTTTCCTTCTTTTTGCTGTTTCTGAGTGGATACTCTAAGGTAGGCAACTGCTTTTTCTTTTTTTGAATTTAATATTGGTTGAGTATTCATCTTTTTTTTTATAATCTAACACCAACTTTTTTATAAATTTAGATAATATGATATTTAAAGTATAAACGATACAATAGATATGTAAGAACTTGATCTTTTAAGAATGTATAATTCAGAGCAATAAGATATAATTATCTCTAAGACCAAGGAGGTAATTATGATTAT
>NZ_JBBMMD010000081.1:0-41085 GCF_037844525.1 Tepidibacter sp. Z1-5
CATAGATACTTCTGCCTCCTTAGAACTTTAAGTAGCATTAGTATATTATTTTTTAACGAATGAGGGCAATTAATTTGCTCTAAAATCCTTAGCTTGATGGCTATGTGACGCTACCCCTATATAGTTATGAATACATTTCAGTGCATACAGGAAAAGAGAAAAATAAAAATCATCTTTTTATTTTTCTCTTTAAATTATTAGTTAGTTTCATCCAATGCAACTAAATTGTACTTTTATTGCGTTCATTTTAATCGAAGTTTTATTTGGAAAATACTCAATAGATGATCTATATTAGTTTATTTATTTCATTAGCATACTTATCATATATTTTTTCTTGTTCTTTTACATATTTAAAACTTGTATCAATATATTTAGATTTAAACATATTCTTATACGTATAATCATAAATAAATGTCATATTAAACTTTTCTTTTATACCATAATTTTTTTGTGAAAAATTCTTAAAATCTATAGAAAAATTTTTAATTAATTGATTATAGTCCATAAAATCCTTCTCGAACTGTTGTTGATCGAAGTAACTTACTTCTGAATAAAATCCTATCGTTCCAGGCTCTCTAAAAGTAATATTTGTTTGATTTACACTCATAAAACTAACTGCTTTATCAATTTCATCTCTAAACGAGGGTAATTGATTCAAATACTTCATATCATTTGGTGCTAATGTACCTATTATATCTATGATAGTATCTAGTGATTTATCATACAATAAATTATATGTACCTTCAGCAAACAGAGGTATCTTAAAATCATTTCCTAGTTTAATTTTAGCATCTTCTATAATTTTTACATCTGTGTCTTCATTAAGTAATGATATACATATAATATCATTATCAAACTTTAATGGTCTGTAGATGTTAGATAATCCAATATCTTCTTTTGGATCAACTAAATCTTTTAAATAATTATTGACTAATTCAGGACCCCTAATAATTTTTGCTTTTTTAATATAAAGATATTTATTTACGATATAAGGATAAGTATGATTATCATAAATCACTAATATCGGATTACAAAATTCATCTTTAACTAGTACATTCCCAGTCTTTTCAATATTATCAGGCATATTATTCCTTATAAACCCTGTGAATCGCTCATCGTATAAAAATCCATAACTGATATTATTTATTTCTGGAATTCTTTGAGCAGGAACAATAATTGGATTTCTTTCAAATAGTATCTCTTTTTCTCTAAGTTGGTGTCTAGTGCTTTTATGTTTTAAGTTGAAGTGATCCATTGTTTTCTGATCGCTTGGTCTCCAAACACTGTTTATATAGGTATAAGGTTTGTTAATTTGACCATAGTTAAGGAAAAATCCTTCTACGGATACAGTATCTCCTAAATTTAACTCTTTTTTTAGTACTGAGTCAAAAAAGTCAAACACGTCTATTTCGTTAACTTTATATGATTTTATACTTTTTTTTGCTTCGCGTATTGCGATATCTGCAATAGTAAATATTGATCCCCAAAATCCAATATAGGATGAAATATTATTGTAATCGAACTTAAAGTTCATAAGTTCATTTCCCCCTTTTTTTATTAAATCATCTTCAAATTTCTATAAGATAAAATTTAATATATTAAAAATAAACCTCTATTTATTAATAGTTCCAAATTTAACTTTGATATAAATCACCTAATACTACTTCGTGTGTTTTAATCTAATTTCATGTTCATGTTTATTCCATCCTTTATTCCAATCTTTCTGAATTTGAATGGGACTAATATCAGTTCGAACCATTCCGTTAGTACTATCAGCAATTCCAATTCCCCATGTAACATCAATTAAATTAGGTATATGACAGTTATAAGCATGAGTACACCTTTCAAGCAATACTTTATCATCATCTGAACTTAATAGTTTATATGGATATGATAACGAAAGAATTTGTTCATTTTGTTTTTGAATTTCTTCATTTTCCCAAAAAAGTATTACAAATAATCCCGAATTGAATTTATAAAAATAGGATAATTTTAAACCTTTAATTTCCATTTGTTTTAAATTATCTCTTAACATAACTTGTCCTGTATCATAATTATAATTTAATATAATTGAATTTTCTAAAAAAGTAGGATTTTTAGACCACTGTATTTTTTTATTTCCAAAAACAAATTCGGGTACAGGTGAGGTATTTACACATAACCCCCCAAAAATACTAATACACTTATTTAATTTTTTTTGACTTTTATCAAGTAAAAAATTTATTGATTCTTTATCAAAAATTGATACATCATCATTATGTGATCTTAAATCATTGTATGTATATTTCATAAGAACTTTTAGAAATTCATCGTATTTATATTCAAATTCTAAAGAATCACTAGCATCATATTCATCAATGAAGTATTTACTAATAATATTTTTTGCATATTCGTCTATGTAACTTAATTTAGTATTATTACAATCAGAACAAACATCTTTAATTATAGGATCAGCTTTATAATGTTTTTTTCGAATTTCGTCATAAGTTAAATCACATTCTGGAAATAATTGTAGTACTGAATCTGAGATAATATGTTCTTTTGTTTTATCTTTTTCTTTTTTACAATATGCACAAATTATAATAATCATCTCCCCAAATTAATTATAAAAATAAAATTAATATAAACTACCGTATAACTAAGATTTTTCAATTTACCATTAATAGATATTATAGGGGTTTATAGTTTTAATTCTTAATCCAAATTATACCATAATACTTGTCTAGAATATTTTCTAAACACAAAAAAAACTTCGCATAATACTACATTATCACATAAAATATCAACTATATAACACCTTTATTTGAAAAACTTAATTTACTACCTCTAAAGAACTTCTATAAATATCTCCTTAAGATAAGATTGACTATTCATAATAGAGTTACATTCCACTTAAAGCTTTCTATAAAAATATTAGTGAATGCTTTTAGATATTTTGACTAATATAACTTAGCTTTTATCGTTTAATAATCCGTTAAGAAATTTGCGTATTTGACCTTAGGGAGTTCGTAAATTTTAGGAGTATTAATAAGATAAAAGCTTAGTTATATTCAAAATATCGTTGTATTCGCGGTATTTTTATAGACAGTTTTTTGATTACCTACAAAACAAAAAAACTAAATCTCATTTACACAAAATCTAGGTTCTTATAAGTATTTTAATGCAGTTTATTTTAATAACGTAATATTCTAAAAAGATTAAGAATATTACATAGAAACTAAGTTTTAACAAATAAGGAACTGAAATGGAGGATTAAAATGGATAAAAATATTAACTTTGTTATCGAGAAAAAAGTTGAGAGAACTATTCAAAATTTAGAAAAGAATAATATTAGTGGTTATTTTGTGCAAACTGAAGAAGAAGCTTTGAATAAAATAAAAGAATTAATAAACAAGGGAGACACTGTATCTGTAGGTGGCTCTATGACACTCTTTGAAATCAAAGCTATAGATTTATTAAGAAATGGAAAGTATAATTTCTTTGATAGATATAAAGAAAATCTAACTTCAGAAGAAATTAAAGATATAAATAGAAAAAGCTTTTTTTCTAATGCATTCTTAACAAGCAGTAATGCTATTATAGAAAATGGAGAACTTTATAATGTTGACGGTAGAGGAAGTAGAGTTGCACCTATGATTTATGGTCCTGATAAAGTTATTGTAGTAGTTGGAATTAATAAAATAGTTAGAGATTTAGATGAAGCTATTGTGAGAAATAAAGTATTAGCAGCTCCTGCTAATGCTAAAAGATTAAATAAAAATACAGCTTGTGTTAACGTAGGTCATTGTGTGGATTGTAATAATAAAAGCAGAATCTGCAATAAATATGTAGTTATAAAAAGAGAAATGGTCTTAGGAAGAACTCATGTAATTATAGTAAATAAACAATTAGGATATTAGATTAATAAAAACCTAGATCCCGTATGTACGAAATCTAGGTTTTTTTATATTTTGATTAATATATATTATAATAATTCTTGTCTTATAATAGTTTGAGTTCTCTTAGGTCCAACAGATATTATGCTAGCCTTTACTCCTGTTAAATCTTCTATTCTTTGAATATATTTCTGAGCATTAACAGGAAGTTCTTCAAATGTTGTAGCTGCAGTTATATCTTCATTCCATCCGTCTAACTCTTCGTATATAGGTTCACATTTGTCTATAAGCTCTAATGATGCTGGGAATTCTGTTATAACTCTATCTCCTAATTTATAGCCTGTACATATCTTAACTTTTTCAAACCCAGTTAATACATCTAAAAGCATTAAAGACATAGATGTAAGTCCATTAACTCTAGCTGCGTATCTAACTATTACTGAATCAAACCATCCACATCTTCTAGGTCTTCCAGTAGTCGTTCCAAATTCATTTCCATTCTTTCTTATTTGATCTCCAGTTTCATCAAATAATTCTGTTACAAATGGTCCTTTTCCAACTCTAGTAGTATAAGCTTTTACTATTCCAAGTACATCCTTTACCATGTTTGGTCCTATTCCTGAACCAACGCAGAATCCTCCTGATGTTGGATGAGAAGAAGTTACATACGGGTACGTTCCTAAGTCTAAGTCAAGTAATGTTCCTTGAGCTCCTTCAAATAATACTTTTTTTCCTTCTTTTAAAGCATTGTATAATATTACTGATGTATCATCTACATACTCTTTTATTTTTTCCATATATGATAAATTCTCTTCATATAACTTTTCAAAATCAAATTTTTCGCCACCATATATCTTTTCTATTATTTCATTCTTTTTTTCTACTTGAGCTTTTAATTTTTCTTTAAATATTTCTTTATCTAAAAGATCGCATATTCTTATACCAGATCTTTCTGTTTTATCCATATAACAAGGACCTATTCCTTTTTTAGTAGTTCCTATTTTATTATCTCCTCTTGAGTTTTCTGCTAACTCATCTATTTTTTTGTGATATTCAAATATAACGTGTGCTCTATCACTTATCTTTATATTTTTAGTATCTATATTATCTTTTTTAAGCATTTCTATTTCATCTAAGAATCCCTTAGGATCAAATACTACGCCATTTCCTATTATGTTGATAGTTTTAGGATTTAATATTCCTGAAGGAATTAAATGAAGTGCATATTTTTTGTCTTTAACTACTAATGTATGTCCTGCATTGTTTCCTCCTTGTCCTCTTACTACAACATCTGCTTTTCTTGCTAAATAATCTATTATTTTACCTTTTCCTTCATCTCCCCATTGAGATCCTACTATTGCTACACTTGACATTAAAGACCACCTCTTTATATATAATAACGAACACTTTATTATTTATTTTATCAAATATACGTATTTAAATCAATCTTTTTGATTTTTTTGATTTATATTTAATCCACAACTATTAACAACTTTTCTGTGGATAATGTGGATATGTTTGTTTATATTTTTATTTTCTTTTTTATTAACAACTATATACAGAATTATCCACGTATATTCATATTGATTGATTTTATTTACATTTATCCACAGTATAATAACTTATTATTTCTCAAATAAATATAAATTATTATATTTGTTGATAATTTATACGAAAATTAATGCAAAGCTAAAGCCAATATCTATTGTGGATTAATTCCATAAATATTGGCTTTAAGTTTCGCTTTATATAGCTTTATATATATTTATTAAGTTCTCTAAATGTCCATTTTCTTCTTCAATCAGCTGCTTTAAGTATTTTTTAGTTTGCTCATATTTCGCAACTTTTAATAGATTGCTATAGAAAAGTATTGCATCTTTTTCTGCTTGCATTCCGATTATTAAAGCATCTTTAGAGTCCTTAACATCATTTATTTTATCATTAGTTAATCCTTCAGTGTTAAATATAGCAGTATCACTTATAGCTTTTAGATAAGACGCTGTTTGTTCATCAAATATATAATCATCATCATTTAGATTTTCTTCTTTAGCATATGAATATATTTTTGAGAATAAATTAGCGTGAGATCTTTCTTCTTCTGCTAATAATCTAAATATTTTTTTTATGTCTTCATTTTGTGCATTTTCCATGGCTTGTGTATAGAATCTAAATCCCTCTTCTTCAATATTTCTAGCTACCTTCAATAATTCAAGTTCATTTAAGTATAAGTTCATAATATTACCCCCTATATTTATTATATTAAGTTTATACCCAATTTAAATTATTTTTAAACATATATGTTATGTGTTCCTAGCTAAATTATGAAATTTCTGAAACTCTCCTAGCCAAGCAAGTTCAACTGTTCCAGTTTCACCATGTCTATGCTTTGCAATTATTACTTCACCAATACTTTTCTTTTCAGAATCAGGATGATAGTATTCGTCTCTATAAAGAAACATTACTATATCTGCATCCTGCTCTATTGCTCCAGATTCTCTAAGATCGGAAAGTATAGGTCTATGATCTGCTCTTAATTCAGGTGCACGAGAAAGCTGAGATAAAGCTATTACAGGACAATTTAGCTCTTTAGCGAGAATCTTTAAAGATCTAGATATCTTAGATATCTCCTGTTGTCTACTTTCTCCTTTAGTATCACCTTCCATAAGCTGAAGATAATCTATCATGATAAAATCAAGGTTTTTTTCCATTTTAAGTCTTCTACACTTTGATCTCATCTCCATTACAGTTATGCCAGGGGTATCATCTATATATATATCTGCTTTTGACAAGGCTGCCATGGCTTCTATAAGCTTTGGCCAATCATCTTCATCTAAATTACCAGTCTTTAGCTTATTAAGCTCTACATGAGATTGAGCTGATAACATACGCTGAATCAATTGCTCCTTTGACATCTCAAGGCTAAATACAGCCGCAGATATATTATCCTTCATAGCTGCATTTTGAACTAAATTAAGAGAAAAAGCCGTCTTTCCCATAGCAGGACGGGCAGCTATTAAAACTAAATCAGTTCTTTGCAATCCATTAGTTTTTCTATCAAGATCTATAAATCCAGTTGTAATTCCAGTTATCTTTCCCTTATTTTTATAAAGATCCTCTAAGTTATCATATGCAGTCATAAGAACTTCACTTATAGATTTGAAATTATCGCCTGTTTTTTCTTGGGATATATCAAATATCTTCTTCTGAGCTATTTCAAGAGTGTTATTAACACCCTCTGAATTGTTATATCCTATATCAAGAATATCAGAAGAAGCCTTTATAAGCTTCCTAAGTATAGACTTTTCTTTAACTATATTTGCATAATTTCTAACATTTGATGTAGTTGGTACAACAGTTGATAATTGAGTTAAATAAGTTATTCCACCTGCAATATCAAGAGTATTTCTCTTTTTCATTTCCTCTGTCAATGTTATTATATCTATAGGTTCACTGTTTCTATAAAGGTTCAACACAGCTTCATAAATTTCTTTATGAGCTTCTTTATAAAAATCATCTGGTTTTATAACCTCAGAAACTGATACAACAGCATCTTTATCGAGCAATATAGACCCCAAAATAGACTGTTCAGCATCTATGCTATGAGGAGGAATCCTTCCTGCTTGATCCATTTTGACCCCTCCTAAAAATTAATTTTTTTCTTTTACATCTACTCTAATCTTAGTAACTACCTTAGGGTGTATTTTCATTTCAACAAATCTAGATCCTAAACACTTTATAGGTTCTTCTAATAATACTTTTCTCTTATCTACTTCTATTTTATGCTTTTTCTTTAATTCAGTAGCTATATCCTTTGAAGTTATAGATCCAAATAATCTGCCACCTTCTCCAGACTTAGAATATAAAGTTAAAACAAGCTCTTCCATCTTTTCTCCTAATTGCTTAGCCTCTTCGTATTCTTTGTCAGCCTTTATCTGTTTAGCTGTGTTTTGTTCATTTAGGACCTTCATATTTCCTGTAGTTGCTTCTTTAGCTAATTTTCTTGGGAATAAGTAATTTCTTGCATATCCATCACTAGCATTAATTACTTCTCCTTTTTTACCTGTACCTTTTATATCCTTTAATAAAATAACCTTCATATTTACTCCTCCTTTAAATATTCTAATATTAATTCTTTTAATATTTTAACTGTATCTTCAATAGAAATATCCTTAAGCTGAGCTCCTGCAACATCTATATGTCCGCCTCCACCTAATTTTTCCATGAATATATGTACATTTATATCACCTAATGATCTTGCACTTATGAATACTGTATCATCCTTACCTTTTCCCAATACGAAAGAAGCTCTTATTCCTTTTATATTCAAAAGTTCATCTGCACCCTGAGCTGATACTAATTTAGAATTTTCAATACCATCTTCACAAACAGAAATAGCTATAATATCATCTATTATATAAGCATTTTTTATTATTTGAGCCTTAGCTACGAAATTATCCAAATCTCCTTGAAACAATTTCTTTACAGATATTGTATCTGCTCCTAGCTTTCTAAGCATAGCAGCCGCTTCAAATGTTCTAACTCCAGTCTTAAAAGTAAAATTCTTAGTATCTAAAGTTATTCCAGCAAGCAAAGCATCTGCTCCTAGATTATCTATACTCATTTTACTATCTATATACTGTATAAGCTCTGTAACCATCTCGCATGTAGATGATGCATACGTTTCATGATACATTAAAACAGCATTATCTATAAACTCTACACCTCTTCTATGATGATCTACAACAGCTATTTTTTCAGATATCTTAAGTAGTTCTTCACATTCAGTAAAATTAGGTCTATGAGTATCAACAACTACAACCAAGCTATTTCTTTTACAGTTCTTTATAGCATCCTCTCTTGATATGAATACACCATTGTAATTATCATCTTCCTTAAGCCTTTCCATAAATAAATCTATAGAAGAATTAGATGATTGAATAACTATATTTGCATCTTTATTTAACAATTTACATATATTATATATACCAATACCAGCCCCTATAGCATCGAGATCCGGATATTTATGACCCATAATGTATATATCATCTGCTTCAAGTATCAATTCCTTTAAAGCATAAGCTATAAGTCTTGCTCTAACCTTATTCTTTTTTTCTACAGCCTTTGATTTTCCACCGTAGAATATAGACTTATCTTTTCTTTTTATAACAGCCTGATCTCCACCTCTCCCAAGTGCTAAATCAAGAGCACTAATGGCATACTTAAGATTTTGTTCATGAGTATCACCCATAGAACCTATACCTATACTAAGAGTTAGAGGTAGCGTGTTTCCATAATCTATATCCCTTATTTCATCTAATATAGTGAACTTATCTTGTTCTAACTCTCTAAGTTGCTTAGAATCTATTATCAAAGTATATTTATCTTTGCTGTTTCTTCTTAAAGCTCCATTTAAGCTTATAGCCCAAGTATTTAACTTTCTCTCTAATTCAGCATTAATAAGAGGTCTAACATCTAAATTTGCACTTTCTAAAACCTCATCATATCCATCTATTTGAACTAATGCTATAACTGATTTTTCATCTTCATATTTATTAAATAGTTTAACATATTCGGTTTTATCTAACCAATACATAACTATCACATATTTAATCTCTTTATTTTTTTTAATCTTCACTATATTATACACCACAGTGTATTTTTTATTATTAAAATCAACTTCAGTATAAAGTTCTTTTGTTTCATTTAATTTTTTTCTCAAGCTTAAATTAGGCATAATCTCTTTTATATTTTTATGAAATATATTTTCTTTATTTACTATATTATAAAATTTCTTATTATACCAACTTATACTTTCATCAAATTCCAGAACACATACAGGAATAGGTAATTTAAGTATAGTTTGCTTTATTGTATCATCAATTTCAAGAGATAATTCCTCCATAGTTTGAATCCATTCTCTCTTCTTTTTATATTTAAGAGTAAAATTGTAATATATTAAATAAATCAATAATATAAAAGAAATTCCTCCTAAGTAAAAATTATAATAAAGTATTATAAAGCTCATCAAAAATATACTTATTATGTTTATATTAAATTCTTGAGATTTAAATTTCAAATATAGCTTATCTTTCATAAGCCCCTCCCAATTACCTTCTTATCTTTCTAAAATTCATTACCGAATCCAACATACCTATTATAGTTATAATAAAAACTATAGGTCTTATAATAAAAGATATTATTAGCAAAAATCCTTTAGCTCCCTTTTTTATATTTATTTTATCTAAGAAATAGCTATAAACACAAGCTCCCTGAATCAAAAATAAAGTAAGTATAACCATTTCTAAATTCATAACTATAGACTCATAGTATATTCCGTCTATATATTTTATGAGCAAAGTAGCTACATATATGAAAACTATTCCAAGAGGTATATTTCCCGGCAAAGAAAAATCTTTTGTTTCAGGTAATAAATATTCATCTTTTTTTATTCTTCTCAATATACATATTGATACATAATAATTAATAAATGAAATAACTATAGATGGTATAACAACTAACATACTAGGAAGATATATAGAAAAATATTCTAATAAATTATTTACTTCTTTTTCATCCATTTTAATACCCAAAGTGTTTATCATATCTTTTTGAACATTCATAGATTTAATCAATATATCATTAAAATCCTTGACTATATCTATATTAAACATAATTATAGACACCTTAATATATAACATCATCATAAATATAAAAAATAAGCTTCCAAGGGCTATATTTTGAAAAGAATTCTCATTTTTATAAATGTTATATCCTATAACTATAGACGGAATAAATACCAAAGCAAATACAAGTGCAGATATAGGATTAGTAGTCATCATCAAAATTATTAACGATATGAACGAACTCATAATCGAATATCTTATTCCACACCTAGCTGCTATTATCGTATATGGTATTCCATTAAACATAAAAAACATACTAAAAAACGGAATATACGTAGATGCTAAAGCAAATATGATTCCTATACATGACAGTATAGAGGCTTCCGTCAATTTTTTACTATTATTAATTTGCATAAAAAACTATCACTCCCTAAGCTTTACATGTTCTTTAAGGTTGCTCAAATCGCCATACCACTTTTCAACCTTATGATCATCATTTATAGCTCTTACTATTTTTTCTTTTATTTTTTTATCTATATTCGAAAAGCTAAAGCCTAACCTTTTTCCAAGTAAATAAGTAACCATTATTATATTAGCTAGAATATCTTGAATAGTTTCATCTGTATAACTAGCTCCTTTTAGCATAATTTCATATAAAGCTGATACGCTACTTAAAATCTCTGTTTTTAACCATTCTATTATCTTTATATTTTTAGTTACGTCAAGATCTCTATCTATTTTCAAGTATATCCCCCCTTAATATACAATTATATCATATATATTAAAACTTAATTCATATATAAATTAAAAAAACGAGCCATAAGGCTCGTCTCTTATTAATCTATTGTGTATGGTAAAAGTGCTATATTTCTAGCTCTTTTAATAGCTACAGTTAATTCTCTTTGATGCTTAGCACAGATTCCAGAAATTCTTCTTGGTAATATTTTACCTCTTTCTGTAACGTACTTGCTTAATTTTCCTGTATTTTTGTAATCTATTTTAACGTTTTTGTCAGCGCAGAAAGAACAAACCTTTTTTCTACGACGTCTTTTTTTATTCATCATAATAGTTTCCCTCCTTCTCTCTAGAATGGAATATCATCATCATCTAATGCCTGGAATCCTCCTGTATCTAGACCTACAGGTTCAAAACTTTTTTCAAATCCAGTATTTGAAGGAGCTTGATTTTCAGATCTACCTTTAGATTCTAAAAACTCTACTCTTTCTGCGACAACTTCTGTCACATACCTTCTGTCTCCATTTTGAGTTTCATAAGATCTAGTTTGAAGTGAACCTTTAATTGAAACTAATCTTCCTTTAGCAAGATAGTTTGCACAGTTCTCTCCTGGTTTTCCCCAGACTACGATATTGAAGAAATCAGCTTCCCTTTTTCCTTCTTTATTTACATAAGATCTATTTACAGCTATCGAAAAGGTGGCAACAGGCTTACCTGTTCCTGCAATGTACCTAAGTTCGGGGTCTTTAGTCAACCTACCCACCAATACAACACAATTCATAAAAACACCACCTTATATTAATTACTAAGCTTCCATATTTACGATCATGTGTCTTATTGCATCTTCGCTAATCTTTAAGTTTCTTTCGATTTCCTTTGGAACATCAATTCCAGCAGTGAAGTTAACTAATACATAGTATCCTTCAGTAAGCTTTTGTATAGGGTATGCTAATTTCTTATTACCCCAAACATCTACCTTATCTACTTGTCCGTTCTCAGATTCAATTATGTTATTAATTTTATCTTGTATCTTTTGCTTAGCCTCATCTTCTATGTTAGACTTTAATACATAAATTAATTCATATTTTTTCATTACAATTCACCTCCCTTTGGACTTAGACGGCTCTAATTCTTATTAGAGCAGAGAAATGAGATTAATCTCACATCTTTCAAATTCTATCATCTTTTTTTATAAAAGTCAACTACCTGTACAAAAAAAGTCTTTATTTAACATGTTTAAATGTAGAATTTTTGAAATTCATAACGGTATCCCTTGCTCAAAAACAGTTGATCCTGTATTTTTAATTTCGACGTATATTAATACTAGTTTATGTCAATTATATTAGTAAATAACCCCACAATTTAATATTTTTCATCCCAATCTCCCCCCTTATGAAGTGCATTTATTGCACAAAAAAGAGTGGCTAATTAGCCACTCTTTTCAATATTATACGAATTCTCTTAATACTTTTCCAAGTCTCTTTATTCCATCAACTATTCTTTCATCTGTCATGTTAGAGTAGTTTAATCTAAATGTATTTTCTTTTCCTCCATTAGGGAAGAAAGATCCTCCTGGAACGAAAGCTACATTGTTCTCTAAACATTTAGCCATTACATCTTTAGCATCTATTTCTTTTGGAAGCTCTACCCAAGTAAATAATCCACCCTCTGGGTAAGTGAACTTTAATACTTCTGGGAATTCAGCTTTCATAGTATTTAACATTAAATCTCTACGAACTCTGTAAACATCTTTAATTTTTTCTACGTGAGCATCTAAATCATATAATTCCATAAATTTAGCAACTTCTCTTTGTCCTATTGTAGAAGTTTGTAAGTCTGCACTTTGTTTTATCATTATGTATTTTTCTAATATTTCCTTTTCAGCACATACCCAACCAATTCTGAATCCTGGACAGAATATCTTAGAGAAACTTCCAAGGAATATTATTAATCCTTTTTCATCCATAGACTTTAATGAAGGTAATATTTCTCCTTCAAATCTTAATTCTCCATATGGGTTATCTTCTAATACTGGTATTTCGAATTTATTTACTATTTCCATGAACTTTTTACGTCTTTCTAAAGGCCAAGTTCTACCTGTTGGGTTTTGGAAATCTGGAATTACATACATCATTTTAATATTTTCAGTTGTTTCAAGTATCTTTTCAAGCTCTTCCATTATCATTCCATTTTCATCAGTTGGAACTTCTATGAATTTAGGTCCATATGCTTTAAATGCATTTAATGCTCCTAAGTAAGAAGGACTTTCACATAAAACAACATCATCTTCATTTAAGAATATCTTTCCTGAGAAATCTAATCCTTGTTGAGAACCACTTGTTATTAATATTTCATCAGCACTAACTTTAGTATTGAATTTTTCATTCATTCTATTTGCAATTACTTCTCTTAATGGTCCGAATCCTTCTGTCGCAGCATATTGTAACGCTTGTTGTCCACCTTCTTCAAGAACTTTAACAGCAACATTTTTCATTTCTTCAACTGGGAATAATTCTGGTGCTGGAAGTCCTCCTGCAAAAGATATTATTTCTGGTTTTTCTGTTAACTTTAATAATTCACGAATTTCAGAAGCTTTAAGATTATCCATACGATCAGCAAATTTTACAGCCATTTAAAAAACACCTCCAAAGATTATAAATACAGAGGAAAACTTTTTCCTGTATTTACTTGAAATTAATTATATCATCTTTATAATTGTTTGCCTACTTATAAAGAAAATGGCAGAATATTCAAACCCATTATATTTGTTAATTTTTTTTCTATATTTCGTCAGATTCTTTTATCAATTTCTTTATTCTTCTTTCAAGTTCTGCTCGTTCTATCCACAATTGTTTATTGCATTTTTCGCACTTTATCCTAAAATCCATTCCGCATCTCATTATTTCAAATATATTTCCTCCACAAGGATGATTTTTTTTAAGTACTACTTTATCTCCTATTTCTATTTTTATAGGCATTAAAACTCCCCCCTAATATAACTTAGTTAATTCCTTGTTACCGCCTTCTATTTTTTTTATATTAAATACCCCGTAGTAGTCTATTCTCATATCATCTATGTTGTTTTTAATAATATCTATTTTATCTTTTGAAAACATTATAGATAGTCCACAGCTAGAAGTTATTTCTCTTGGCGTAGGTATTGTTTTTATATTTAATTCTAATTCTTTTAATCTTTTTTCAAATCTTATAGCATGATGAGTTGAATTAAAGCTTATTATATATATATCGTGCATTTTATTTCTCCTTTTGCTCTTTTATTATGTTTTATACTATATAGATATAGTATTACTAGACTTTCTAAGTCTCTCTACAATGTCATACATGTTAGAAATTTGTCCAACTTTTAACATGTTTTTTAGATTTAAATAATCTAAGCATGTCCCACAAGACAATATTTCTACCCCTTCTTCTTCTAATAATTTTAAATTATCTATAGTATTTTCATTTTGTGTAGTTAATTTAACCGCCGAATTAACAAATATTATCGATTTTGGATACGGAGTTGTCTGTGATAATGTATATATAAAACCATTAATAAGAATTTCTCCTAATTCATCCGATCCTCTTCCCATTACATTTGATGATATAAATACAACTGTACTATCATCCACTTCTTGCTTTTGAATAATTTCTTCTTGTATTGATTGTATTTCTTCAAGCTCACCCTTTGTAATTTCTATATAATAAATATTTTCTTTTTGATTTATTTTCGATTCACATTTCATCGAATTCACTAGTTTTAATACATTTTCTTTTGCTATTTCATTGTCTACTATAGTAACTACTATTCCGTCCTTAATATTATCTAATTCTTTTTTAGTTTTTATAACTGGAAGCGGACAATTAAGCCCTCTTGCATCTACTTCTATTCTCATAAATACCTCCTATATAAATCAGTTTTAGTAACTATTATAACATACTCCATCCCTTGTAATTATTGAATATTTCAATAAAATCATTGAAATATTTAAACAAAAAGTTATACATATACAAGTATTTAAGCAAGAATGAATTATTCAAATCTGCTATAACCTGTTGTTTTTCAAATATAATTAGAAATGGATGGATTAAAGTAAGTATTATTAATAAAATCAAGAATCCTTTTAATCCTCCAAATAGAAAACCTATGCTTTTATTTAAAATATTAAGTGCTGGGAATTTGAATATACTATCTATAAAACTTATTCCAATCTCTAGCACTGCATTAATTATAGCAAACATGATAATAATGACTATTACTTGTATTAATATCTTACTTGTTGATTGAACTAAAGCATCATTTTTCATTATATTAATTAGTATCTTATTTATAACTGTGCTTAAAGACCTATATATATTCTCATTATGAATTATATAATCCATTACAGTTGGGTACCACATTTTGCATATAAATATTGATATAAAATATTTCACTAGATTGAATAATGATTTTATAAATCCCAAATGAAATCCTTTCACAGCGAATAAACCTATAAATATTATTATTATAAAGTCTATGTAATTCAAATTCATGAACTCACCACCTTAATCTATATTTAAGAATTTAATATATCCTCTAAAAATGACTATAACACTGTTGTCATATATTGTAAACATATCGAGTATGTCTTTTGTAAAGTCCTTTTTTTCTTTATTTTCAGGAAGATATATACTTCTATCAGAATATAATATATTTTGATTTCCTATATTTTTAATTCCTTTTATATTTTTTATATCATACTGTTTGTTTTTTTCTTTTCCATACTTATCAATATATGTGATATTTTTATTAGAATCTATAACTACTATTTCATCATCTATAATATTTATGTATTGTATTTCTTCATCTAAATTTATTTTTTTAGCTTTTTCATCACTCAAGTTTTTAATTTCTATATACTTTGGATCAACTAAAATCAGTTTGTCGTCTAAGAACATAGTTTTTACAAACACTTTATTTTCTATATTATAAGAAAAAATCAATTCTCCTTTTTTATTATAGTAAAATATATTGTTATAAAGTCTATCATCTTTGATGCTAATTCCACTTATTACAAAGTTGCTAGTGTTTTTATCTACTTCTACTAAATTTATTGTTATTTGAGGTATCGATATATCTTGAATCTCTTCTCCTTTATAATTATAAAGTTTAGCACCTTCAACATCTACATCAGTTGTATAGTGAATTAAAAAATCGTTATTATATAGAGCTTTCACCATTAAAGCATTTTCTTTTAGATTTAATTTTTTGGTCAAAGATCCTTTTTTATCTATTATATACACTTCTTTCTTTATTTTATCCAATAAGTATATATTTGAATTATTAGTATCTATACTATAACTTTCTATTCTTATATTTAAATCGAATTCTTTTTGAGCTTCATTATCTATATATTTTAAAGATTTCCCATCATACATTAAAAATCCATCTCTATATTTTATAAATGAAGTATCACTTGAATATCCATATGGTATTTCTTTTATTTCCTCTATACTAACTTTAGAGTTATTTATTTTGTTTTCAATAATATTTATGGTTTTTGGATTTAAAAATATTATTATTAATATAATTGAAATTATTATAATCTTATTCTTCTTCATATAAATCATTCCTTCTAAGTTTCTTTTGTACCTAATATAATAATACAAAAAATAGACTCTTTGCAAAAGAGTCTATTTTTCTATTATATCTAATTCTTTATATATATTTATACCCTTTGTATAATATTCTAATTCTCTTTCTTTAGATATATTAGAATATGTTTGAGCAAGCTCTATATATAAATCAGCTAATTCTTTTTTGCTTCCTATTTCTTCTATTATATATGAACATTTCTTTAAATGTTCTATAGCTATATTTAAATCACCTTGTTTTTTATATATTTTTGCATAATATTTTAAAGCTCTATATTCTAATTTTTTATTTTTCATTTTTATAGCTATGGATAATGATTTTTTAGAATATTTTTTAGCATTTTCGAAATCATTAATTTCTATTAATACTTTTATATATTCAAACAATATTTTCATCAGTTCTTTATCTTCATACTCTCTTTTTGTTATGTAAGCTTTTTTTACACATTCAAGAGCATCTTCATATTTGCCTATTTTTCTATATATTCTAGACATAGTTATTTGTATTTTTGCATATTCATTCTTCTTGTCTTCTTCTTCATATATCTGTAATGCCTTATTTAAGTAAACTTTAGATTCATCCCATCTTCCCATATCTAAAAGATTACTTCCTATTAAAAATAGGCTATTTGCTTTTTGCTTTATATTTTTTTCTTTTTCTTCTATCTCATGTATCTTTTTAGCGTATAATAAAGATTTTTCATTGTTCTCAAGTCTTATATAGCAAAATGACTTATGTGTGTATATTTCCTTTTGTAGTTCATTATTATCTATATCATGCTCTAGAAAAAGGTTTTCCCCTTGTATGAATTTGTCTAATGCTACCTTTATAAATCCTTCCTCTAGATATATTTTTCCTAATTGTATATAACATTGTACAACTTTTTCATAATTAGCAGTTTTAACATTTAATACTAAACTTCTCTCAAAGTTGTCTATAGCTAATTCATATTGCTTTTCATCAAAATAAACTACACCTAATAAATATTTTGCCTTACCATAAGTATCATATAATTTATATTCCTTAGATATATCTATTACATTACATATTTCTTTTTTAGCAGTTTCTATATCCTGAGATTTTATATATATCTCACTCTTTGTCAATAAGTTGTTGCTTATTTTTTTAGCCTGCATATCTTTGCTTTCTAATAAATAATCTATACTCACGTCTAACTTCTCTACAAAATATTCTAAAAGATCTTGACTCGGGTATGACTTATCCCTCTCTATATGACTTATCTGAGCAGCAGTTATTCTATTTCCTGCTAATTCTTTAAGTGTTAAGTTCTTCTCTTTCCTAAGCTTTTTAATTTTTTCTCCTAAGCTAAGTATTTCCATATATATTCCTCCACAACAAATTATTATGATAACTTACAATTTTAATACTCCTTATTCTCTATAGGATAATACCAATTGTATAGTATTCCATTTTTGTGTAATCTTATCTCAATTCAATTATAACTTAATATTTGATTAAAATATAGTGTTTTATAATTATATTTAATAATATTTTAAAATTTACCTTATTTTATTATATACTTTATTTAAAAAACAATCTTAATAGTATATATTAAAAAAAATAAAGGTTATTAAAATACTTAACGCATACGTAGTATTTTAATAACCTTTATTTTGGATTAAATAAATGGATTTTACTGTTTTACTTTATTTCATCAACTATACTTTTTAAAGCCTTAACAGCCTTATCTATATCTTCTTTAGTATTGAAGTATCCTATGCTAAATCTAACTGTTCCTTGTTCTAATGTGTTCATTGTTTTATGAGCTAATGGAGCACAGTGAAGTCCTGATCTTGTAGCTATATCAAACACAGAATCTAATATAAAACTCACCTCAGATGAATCTTGATTGCCTATATTTATAGATATTACAGATGCTTGTTTCTTTGCATCTTTAGTTCCATATACTTTTATTATAGGTATTAAGCTAAGTTCATTTAAAAAATACTGAGTTAATTCTTCCTCATGCTTTCTTATATTATCAATTCCCTCTTCTAATATAAATTCTATTCCTGCATTAAGTCCAGCTATACCTGGAGTATTAGGAGTTCCTGATTCATACTTATCTGGAACTATATTAGGCTGAGTTAACTCCTCTGATTTACTTCCAGTTCCGCCCTCTTTTAACTGATTAAGATTTATTCCTTCTCTTATATATAACATACCTGTTCCTTGAGGTCCTAATAATCCTTTATGTCCAGGTAGTGCAAGCATATCTATATTCATATTTTTAACATCTATATTGTAAACTCCTGCTGTTTGAGAAGCATCTACAAGATATGCTATATTCATTTCCCTGGCAATTTTGCCTACTTCTTGTATGTCTATTAATGTTCCACATACATTAGATGCATGTGTTGTTACTATAAGCTTTGTATTTTCTTTTATAGCCTTTTTTATATCATTTACATCTAATTCTCCATACTCATTGCAATTTACAATAGTATTAGTAACTCCTATTTTTTCTAAAGTCTTTATAGGTCTTATTACGGAATTATGCTCCATACTTGTTGTTACTATATGATCTCCTTCATTTACTAATCCTTTTATTGCAAGATTTAGTGAATCTGTTGCATTATTTGTAAATACTATGTTCATAGGATTATCTATATTAAACAACTTACATATATTTTCTCTTGTCTCGTATATTGTTCTGCCCGCTTCTAAAGCTAGTTTATGTCCTGCTCTTCCAGGATTTGCTCCATAATTTTTCATACAGTTTAAAACTTCTTCATATACTTTATCTGGTTTTGGAAAAGTTGTTGCAGCATTATCTAAATATATCATATGAGACCTCCTAATGTTGGCTTTATCAGAAAGCTAAAAATTCAGTTGTAGTAAAAACTACATCTGAATTAAGTTTCGCTTTATAATATTTGTTCTAATATTGATTCAAGTTCTTCATCACTATAATACTCTATTTCTATTTTTCCTTTTTTCTTCCCTTTTAATATGTTAACCTTTGTTCCAAATATATTTCTCAATTTATCCTCTATATTTACTATAAAAGGATCTTTATTGATTTTTTTATTTCTTATTTCTTTTTTATCTGTCATATTCTTAGATAGATTTTCGACTTCTCTAACAGATAAGGTTTCCTTTATTATTCTAAGTGCTATTTCATATTGAATATTTTTATTTTCTATTCTAAGAAGAGCCTTTCCATGACCTGGAGTTATCTGCCCTTCTTCTATTAAATTGATAACTCTATCATCTAAGTTCAAAAGCCTTAAAGTATTAGTTATATGAGGTCTACTTTTACCTACTGCCTCTGATATTTCTTCTTGAGTTACCTTATAATTCTCTATAAGACTTTTATATGCTATAGCTTCTTCTATTGCATTTAAATCTTCTCTTTGCAAGTTTTCTATTAAAGCTATTTCCATTATATCTTTAATCGGCAAGTCCTTTACAACTGCTGGCATTTCTTTTAAATTTGCCATCTTCGCAGCTCTAAATCTTCTCTCACCTGCTATTATCATATATCCATCTTCTTCTTTTTTTACTACGATGGGCTGAAGTATTCCATAGTTTTTTATGGATTCAGATAATACACTTAGTTTTTCCTGATCGAATATCTTTCTAGGTTGTTCTTTATTAGGATAAATTTCATTTATCCTTAAATTTATTATTTCTTTGTCAGATGAAACTGTATTATTATTTGGTATCAATGCACTTAGTCCTTTTCCTAATCTATTTTTAGCCATCTATATCACATCCTCTTCTAAGTCTATAAATTCTTCAGCAAGTTCTATATATGCTAAAGAACCTTTACACTTTGAATCATAATATACAACTGGCTTTCCGTGGCTCGGTGCTTCAGCTAGTCTAACATTTCTTGGAACAATAGTTGTATAAACACTTCCCTTAAAGAATTTTTTAACTTCCTCAACTACTTGAATAGATAGATTAGCTCTTCCATCAAACATACTTAGAACTACTCCTTGAATTTCAAGATTTGGATTTAGATTTTCTTTAACCAAAGATATCGTCTGCATTAATTGGCTAACGCCCTCTAGTGCATAATATTCACATTGTATAGGTATTAATACACTATCTACTGCTACAAGAGAATTTATTGTCAACATTCCAAGAGAAGGCGGACAATCTACGAATATATAATCGTAATTATCTCTAACTGAATCTAGCACATTTTTTAATATAAACTCTCTGTTTTCTATTCCTGTAAGCTCTATTTCAGCTCCAGCAAGTTCTGTTGAAGATGATAATATACTTATATTATCAAATTCTGTATCTATTATAGTATCTTTTATATCTTTCTCTCCTAATAAAACATCATATATAGTAAAATCAAGCTCATTTTTATCTATTCCAAATCCACTAGTTGTATTTCCTTGAGGGTCTAAATCTATTACCAGTGTTTTTTTTCCTAACTTTCCTATACATGCGCTTAGATTTACATTTGTGGTTGTCTTACCCACTCCCCCTTTTTGATTAAACACAGCAATTATCTTCCCCACTGTAATTCCCCCTTTAATCCCTTGCAAGTTTGAAAAAAAAGATTACCGTATAACAGTAATCTTAAGCTTTAGGAATTTTAACTACAATTTCGATATGATCTCCCTTATCATTTTCTTTATACTTAGCCTTTATTCCTGTATCCACGATGGCATTATACGCATTCTTTAATGTATTTAAGTATATCTTAAAATTAAGAGCTGATTTTATAGTCTGTCTTTTTTCTGGTTCTTTAGGTGTAGCAAGATCCTCTAGTATATCTTTTATTAGTTTCTCTGCCTTCTTAACAGTTAACTCATTCTTAATTATTGTATCTAAAACTCGATTTTTATAATCATCATCTGGCAGTTTAAGAAGAGCTCTAGCATGTCTTTCAGTCAATCCATTTTCAATAAGCTTTGTCTTTATATCATCAGATAATCTAAGTATTCTAAGCTTATTAGCAATAGTTGATTGATTTTTTCCAACACTTTGTGCCAGCTCTTGCTGAGTAAAGTTATGATCTTTTATAAGGTTTTCATATCCCAAAGCTTCTTCTATGAAATTTAAATCTTCTCTTTGTAAATTTTCAATAAGTGCAAGTACTGCAGAAGATTGATCCGATAAATTATTTATTATAGCTGGCATATACTTAAGTCCTGCTTTTTTAGAAGCTCTAAGTCTTCTCTCTCCTGCTACTAATTCGTACATACTATCACTTATTTTTCTAACTGTAATAGGTTGAAGTATTCCAAAACTCTTTATAGATTCACTTAATTCATTCAATGCAGCCTCTGAAAAAACTCTTCTTGGCTGATATGGATTTGGAATTATAGTATCTATAGGTATTTCCATAACTTTTTTATCTTCCATAATATCCCTCTCTCTAGAAGAAATATGATAAAATTTGTTTAAAATTTTATTTATCCAAGTAATACTTTCTCCAAAAATATTCATATCCCTTCTATATTCTTAATATTTTTATATTACAACTTCCTTTATTTCTCGGGAAATATGAGTCTTTTTTGACACCCTTTTCGTTACTTTATTGGGCTTTTTGATGGTTTACCCGCTTTTCGTGGATATTTTGTTGGAGTATTTTTTATTTTTTTCAAAATCACTATATTGTGTTTTATGTCTGTAAAAGGAAGATCAACATCTATTTTCTCCACAAATTCAAGTCCCAAAACGTCGATTGCTTTTTCAGCTTCTTTTAATTCTTCATTAAGATAAGGTCCTTTTAAGCACACAAAATATCCTCCAACTTTTATAAAAGGTGTACAATACTCTAAAAGAACAGGTAAAGATGCAACTGCTCTTGCTGTTGCTATATCATATTGTTCTCTATAGTCTTCATCTTTTCCAAAGTCTTCTGCCCTTCCATGTACAAACTCTACATTATCAAGCTCTAAATTATTACAAACTTCTTTTAAAAAGTTGATTCTTTTATTAAGAGAATCAAGTAATGTCAAATTTAAGCTTTCCATGCATACTCTTAAAGGTATACCGGGAAATCCTGCTCCGGTTCCAACATCTATTATTTTATCATTTTCTTTTATATATCCTGAATTAATGCAAGCTAAAGAATCTATAAAATGTTTTATATAAATCTCTTTCTCATCTTCAATTGCTGTAAGATTTATATTTTGATTCCACTCAAGAAGTATATCTTTATATTTTTCAAATTTATCTATATTTGTTTCACTTATATCTATGTTAAGTTGATTAAGTCCATCTTTTATAATATTTCTATTACTCATTATTATCACCTCTACCTCTTCTAACTTGTTCAAGGTGTATTAATAAAACAGATATATCTGCAGGGGAAACTCCAGATATACGAGATGCCTGTCCTATTGATATAGGCTTTATATTATCTAGTTTTTGTCTAGCCTCAAGTCTTAATCCACTTATTTTAGAATAATCTATATCTTTATTTAATTTTTTATTTTCTAGTTTTTTAAATTGATCTATTTGTCTTAACTGTTTTCCTATATAACCTTCATACTTAGATTTTATTTGGCACTGCTCTTTTATAGCTTTAGATAATTCTTCATCAGATTTTTTTCCTAGTTTTTCTAATAGTTCATAGTCAAATTCCGGTCTTTTTAAGAACTCATATAAGCTCATCCCTGTATTTATACCAGGAAGGTTCATTTCTTCTAATTGTTTGTTTACTTGACTTGGAGTGATTCTTTCTTCATTTAATCTCTCTATTTCTTTTTCTAACTTAGCTTTTTTCTGTATGAATTTATCATATCTATCATCCTTAACAAGACCTATGTCACGACCTATTTCAGTAAGTCTTAAATCTGCATTATCTTGTCTTAGATAAAGTCTATATTCACATCTTGATGTCATCATTCTATAAGGTTCATTAGTTCCTTTAGTAACTAAATCATCTATTAAAACTCCTATATAAGCTTGAGATCTATCTAATATCAAAGGCTCTTTTCCTTGTATTTTTAAAACTGCATTTACTCCAGATATAAGTCCCTGTGCCGCAGCTTCTTCATATCCAGATGTTCCATTAAACTGTCCTGCACTAAATAAATTCTCAACGCCCTTTATCTCAAGAGAAGGATTAAGTTGTGTAGGATCTATACAATCATACTCTATTGCATAAGCTGGTCTCATTATTTTACAATTTTCAAGACCTGTTATTGTTCTATACATATCTATTTGAACCTCATAAGGAAGACTTGTAGATATACCTTGTATATACATCTCTTTAGTATTCATTCCCTCTGGCTCTATAAATGTTTGATGTGATAATTTATCGTGAAACCTTACAACTTTATCTTCTATAGAAGGACAGTATCTAGGTCCAACACTATCAATTTCTCCACTATACATTGCAGATCTTTTAATATTATCATTTATAACCTTATGAGTTTGCTCCGTAGTTCTAGTCAGATAACATGACTCTTGCTTTAATTCTAATTCATCGTTCATAAATGAGAAAGGAGTTACAATCTCATCTCCTTTTTGCTCGTCCATTTTACTAAAATCAACAGTATCTCTATGAACTCTAGCTGGTGTTCCTGTCTTAAATCTTCTCATTCTAAGGCCTAGTTTTTCAAGACTTTCAGTCAAATGCTTAGAATATCCAAGTCCATTAGGCCCTTCATAGAAATTAACCTCTCCTATATATATTTTAGAGTTTAAATATACTCCCGTTGATAAAATTACAGCTTTACAGTCGTAAATAGCTCCAAGCTTAGTAGCAATTCCTTTTATAACATTATCTTCGGCTATTACATCTACAACCTCATCCATTACAACTTCTAAATTTTCTTGGTCCTCTAGTTGTTTTTTCATTTCTTTATGATATTCATATTTATCAGCTTGAGCTCTTAAAGAGTGTACCGCTGGTCCTTTAGCAGTATTAAGCATTTTACTTTGTATATAAGTCTTATCTATATTTATACCCATTTGACCACCAAGGGCATCTATTTCTCTAACCAAATGTCCTTTTCCCGTTCCTCCAATAGATGGATTACAAGGCATTAAAGCTATAGAATCTAAAGACATTGTTATTATTAATGTCTTACATCCCATTCTAGAAGATGCTAAAGCAGCTTCACAACCAGCATGTCCAGCCCCAACTACTATAACATCGTATTTTCCTCCGTTAAACTTCATGTTCATCCTCCTAATGTTTCTCATATAATGTTTCACGTTAAACATTATACTACAAATATTATTTTATATATCTATATTTCGACTTATTAATATCTATTTTCCTATACAAAAATCTCTAAATATAGTATCTAATAAATCCTCAGATACGGTATCTCCGCTAACTTCGCCAAGGTAATCCCAAATATTTTTAAGATCTACCTCTATAAAATCAAGAGCCATATTATCTTCAATAGCATTTATAGCATCATTTATAGATTTTATAGCTCTTTCCAGTGAATCTTTATGTCTAACATTAGTTATCATAACACTATCACCTTGTGAAACATTGCCCTTGTATACCATATCGGCAATTTCATTTTCTAATTTATCTATTCCTTTTCTCTCTAAAGCAGATATCTTAATTATTCTTTTTTCGTCTACATATTCTTTTATCTTATCTTCATCTATTTTATTTTCAAGGTCAGTTTTATTTATCAAAACTATAGTATTCTTGTTTTTAACATTTTCAAGTATATCTATATCTTCTACTGATAAGCATCTTGATGCATCAAGAACTAGTATAGCAAGGTCAGCTGATTCAAATGATTCTCTTGATTTTTGAACTCCTATTTTTTCTACAATATCTTCTGTCTCTCTAATACCTGCTGTATCTATTATTCTAAGAGGTATTCCATTTATATTTACAAATTCCTCTATTACATCTCTAGTAGTTCCCGGTATATCTGTAACTATAGCACGAGATTCTTTAAGTATTGCATTTAATAAAGATGATTTACCGACATTTGGTTTACCTACTATAACAGTTTTAAGACCATCTCTTATTATTTTTCCAGTTTCAGATGTTTCATAAAGGTTTGTTATTTCTTTTCTCAACTCTTTTGATTTGTTGTATAAATTTTCATAAGTTATATGTTCTACATCTTCATCTGGAAAATCTATCGCAACTTCAACATGAGCAAGAAGTTCAGTTACTTTATTTCTAAGTTCTTTTATTTTAAATGAAAGACTTCCTTCTAATTGACTTTGAGCTACATTATAGCTAAGATCTGTCTTCGCATTTATTATATCCATAACAGCCTCTGCTTGAGATAGATCTATTCTTCCATTTAAAAACGCTCTTTTTGTAAATTCTCCACCTTCTGCTAATCTAGCTCCTTTTTTAAGAACTAATTCTAATATTTTTTTTACAGATATAAATCCGCCATGGCAGTTTATCTCTATAACATCTTCTTTAGTATAAGTATGAGGTCCTTTCATATAAGCAAGCAATACCTCATCTATAATCTTTCCATCTTCAATTATATTTCCATATATCAAAGTTCTTGGATTATAATCTTTTATACTTTTTTTATTAACCGACTCAAATACACTCTCAGCTATATCAAGAGCTTTTTCCCCACTTATTCTAACTATTCCTATTCCACCTTCTCCAGGAGCTGTAGCAATAGCTGCAATAGTATCATCTATATACAAATAAATCACCTCTTTATTCTTATTCTCTATATCAGAACTCTTAGCTTTAGGATAACCTTAATTTATTAATTATATAGAAAAAATAAGCAAAAATAAACCCCCTTAAATACTAGGAGGTTTTTTATTCTTACTTATTTTTAACCGATATAACAACTTTTCTGTTAGGATCTATTCCCTCGCTGTAAGTGTTAACATATCTATCATTTTGAAGTGCTGAATGTACAATCCTTCTTTCATAAGGATTCATAGACTCAAGCTTTATAGTCTTTCTAGTTTTAGCACATTGCTTTGCTAATTTTCTAGAATATCTTATCAAAGATTTTTCTCTTTTTTCTCTATAATTTTGGATGTCTATTAAAACTCTCATTCTAGTATTAGAGCTTTTATTTATAACTAGTCCAGTTAAAAATTGAAGCGAGTCTAGAGTATATCCTCTTTTTCCTATCAAAGAAGTAGCATCTTCTCCTGTTAGATTTATACTTATTTCGTTATTGTTCTGAGTTATTTCTATTTCACTATCTATATCCATACAATCTAATATATCTTGAATAAATTTTCTTGCTAAATCTTTAGGATTATCCTTTAAAGTTACTTTTATTTTAGCTAATTTATTTCCTATAAGTCCTAAGAATCCCCTACTTGGCTGATCTATAACCTCTATATCTACATCTTCTTTAGTAACATTTAACTCTCTCAAAGCTTTATCTAAAGCCTCTTCTATTGTTTTCCCTGTTACCTCTAAGAATCTCATCCTCTTACTCCTCCTTGGCTTTAGCAGGTTTAATAATAAACTGCTGTTGAATAATTTGGAATATATTACTTACTACCCAGTATAATGTAAGTCCACCTGGGAAACTTTTACCCCACCATAATATCATCAATGGGAAAAAATAAAGCATCATAGTTTGAGTTGAATCCTTTTTGCCTCCTTTTGGTGTCATCATAGCAGATGATATATAAGTAGTAAGAGCTGCTATAATCGGTAATATCCAAGGTACACCGAATCCACCTACCATTATTACATCTGGATTTGATAAATTAGGAAGCCATAAAAAACTTGTATCTATAGCATTATAAGCTGCTTGTGATCCAAATACATATTTAGCTGGATTTCTTAAAGCTGAAAAAAGTCCTATTAGTATAGGCATTTGAACTAATAAAGGAAGACATCCTGCTACAGGATTTACTTTATGTTCTTTATAAAGAGCCATCACTTTTTCGTTCATCTTTTGTTGATCTTCTTTATATTTTTCTTGTATTTCTTTTATCTTAGGTTGTATATCCTGCATTGCCTTCATCGATTTTGTTTGAGATAAAGTAAGTGGAAGCAATGCTCCTTTAATTAATATCGTAAATATAACTATAGACCATCCATAGTCTCCTACTATATTAAATACGATTTTTAATAGTGCACCTAGAGAGTTTGCAAACAAAATTAAAACCTCCTAAATTTACATGTATTAATTATTTGACAGGGTCATATCCTCCCTCATGAAAAGGATGACATTTTAAAATTCTCCTTATAGACAAATAAGACCCCTTTAAAAATCCATACTTTTCCAAAGCGTCTATAGCATATTGAGAGCAAGTAGGATAAAATCTACAGGTCTTACCTTTAATTGGAGATATACATTTCTGATAAAATCTTATAATTAACTTTAAAAGATAAATTATATATTTACTCATTATATTCCCCTTATCGTTTTACAATATTTCCTTTTTTAAATAAATTTATCATTGATTTTTGAATTGATATAAAATCAGATTCACTAATTTTCATTCTAGCTATAAATACAAAGTCATATCCTGATTTAAGCTTATCATCATTAGAACATAGTCTAAAGCTCTCTCTCATTCTTCTCTTAACTTTGTTTCTAACTACAGCTTTTCCAATTTTTTTAGAAACTGAAAAACCAACTCTATTTATATCTAAGTTGTTTTTTACAACATACATAACCAGTAACCTGTTTGCAAATGAATTTCCGCTTTTATAAACTTGTCTAAAATCAGAGTCCTTTTTTATTCCATTAGCATTCACAAAATCCATATTTTAATTTCCTCCAGCCTGTAAATTGCACAAAAGGACCACATCTAGCGGCCCCTAATAAACTAAGCTGTTAATCTTTTTCTTCCTCTGTCTCTTCTCTTCTTAAGAATTCTTCTTCCACTTGTAGTCTTCATTCTCTTTCTGAATCCATGTTCTTTCTTTCTTTGTCTCTTTTTTGGTTGATAAGTTCTTTTCATCCAAAACACCGCCTTCCATTGTATATTCTTCTATTTTAAATTTTTAAATTAGATCACCTTATTTGAAAGTGAGCATACTACCTATAAAATTATATAATTATTGCTTTTTATTGTCAACGAATTTTTGTATTAATCTTAATTTATATAATGGTAAAAAAACTAATTTTTGAAATAATAAAAAATACATATCAATTATTTATAATAACCAGCAAGATTTAAATTATTCATTTACTTACTTATAACATCAATTCTAACTACTATAATTTTAATTTTTTTACTATAGAACTATTAACTATTTTGTTAGTTAATAGTTTTCCACAAAATTAACTTATGCTCATGCATCCAGCGAATTTTTTATCTAATAATAGTTAGTTTAAAAGTTTTAAGTTATTTTAATAACCATAATTTTTTGATTAAATTCTAACATATTCTTATACAAATATCACTTTTCTATATAAAATTCCTGTTTTTAGATATATTTTATCTAATTTAAGTCAATATTTAAATTAGTATTAAGAATTAATATAAGAGAGTTCTTCTATTTTACGCTCTTTTTAACTGTGTATATATATAGTTTTACAAAATAGGTCAACAAAATAAAATAATTATCTGCATAATATTATCCACATAGGGTTAATAATGTGGATAAATTGTATTTATTGTATTGAAGTTTATAACAATATTTGATATTATAATTTTACCTGTTGATAATGTTAATAAATTAATAGAAATTATTATAGTTATACACATTCTGTGGATAAACCTGTGTATAATATTATATTCTAAACTTTATTCTCACTTATATACATAAAAAACAAATTGTTGATACTTGTAATAACTTTATCAACAATTTTTATTATTGCTCAAATTTATATATAAACATATTTCTTTATACATGTTTATCCACAAAAATAATTCAAATATCCTCAATAAGATATATTTTGTTTTATTATTTGACATATATTATTTTAAACTAAATTATTGTTAATAACTTTGTGGAAATTATTAAATAAACCTAGGAGGTAATTAATATGGATTTGCTTTCCTTATGGGAAAATTCTCTTAAATTAATAAAAACAGAATTAACTCCTGCGAGTTTTAATGCTTTTTTTAGCCCTATCGAACCTCTACAAATAACAGGCAATACTATATTATTATCTGTTCCTAATGATTTTACTAAAGGAATTTTAGAGGCTAGATATATGAATTTAATAGAAAGTTCTATAAACCAAATATCTTCTTCAAAATATAAAATAAAATTTATATTAGATGAAGAAGAATTAAGGAATTTTGAAAATGAAAATGCATCTAAAATAGAGATTCCAAGCTATTCAAATCTAAATCCAAAATATACTTTTGATACATTTGTTATAGGAAATAGTAATAGATTTGCACATGCTGCATGTGTTGCTGTTGCAGAAGCTCCAGCTAGAGCTTACAATCCTCTTTTCTTATATGGAGGTGTAGGACTTGGAAAAACCCACTTAATGCAAGCTATTGGACATCATATTTTATCTCATACAAAAAATGCAAAGGTAGTTTATGTATCATCTGAAAAGTTTACAAATGAGCTTATAAACTCTATAAAAGATGATAGAAACGAAGAATTTAGAAACAAATATAGAAATGTAGATGTTTTATTAGTTGATGATATTCAATTTATCGCTGGTAAAGAAAGAACTCAAGAAGAATTCTTCCATACATTTAATACTCTACACGAAGCTAATAAGCAAATTATAATATCTAGTGATAGACCTCCCAAAGAAATTCCTACTTTAGAAGATAGATTAAGATCTAGATTCGAGATGGGACTTATAACTGATATTCAAGCTCCTGACTTTGAAACAAGAATTGCGATTCTTAGAAAAAAAGCTCAAACTGAGAATATAACTGTACCAAATGAAGTTATGTCTTATATAGCTAAATATATAAAATCGAATATAAGAGAACTTGAAGGTGCATTAACTAGAGTTGTAGCTTATTCATCTCTTACAAATAAAGAAATTTCATTTGAACTTTCTATTGAAGCTTTAAAAGATATTATTTCTTCATCTAAACCACAGGAACTGAATGTAAATCTTATAAAAGAGAAGGTTTCTGAATATTTTAATATAAAAATGGATGATTTTAGTTCTAAAAAAAGAACTAGAGCTATTGCGTATCCAAGACAAATAGCGATGTATTTAACTAGAGAACTTACAGAGTTATCTTTACCTAAGATCGGAGAAGAATTTGGAGGTAGAGATCATACCACTGTAATTCATGCACATGATAAGATAGTTAATGATATAAAAAATAACTCAGATATAAAAGATAGAATAAATAAAATAATCAGCGATTTAAAAGAGTAGTTATTCACAAATGGCAGTTGATAATATCTTAATAGATTGTGAATAATTTTTTTGATGTGTAATAATGTTAATAAAATGTACAAAGTAATCAACATTCTATTAACACGTCAATAACACTTATTTAAATGCTTAAAGCGACTTATCCACAAATCAACAGCCCCTATTACTATTACTACTATCTTTTTTGTTATATTTAGATTCTATTTATTCAAAGGAGGTTATCCACATTGAAAATAATTTGTAACCAAAAAATCTTAGCTAATAAAGTGAGTACTGTTCAAAAAGGAGTTTCAAATAAAACAACGATGCCTATTTTAAAGGGAATTTTTATTGAAACTCTTGATAATAAAATAAAATTGATTGGTAATGATTTAGACCTGGGGATAGAAACTTTCTTAGATGCAGATATAATAGAAGACGGTTCTATAGTTATTGATTCTAGATTATTTGGAGATATTATTAGAAAATTACCAGATTCACTTGTTGAAATAACTACTGATTTAGACAATAATATATGCATTAAATGTGAAAGCTCTGAGTTCAAAATAAAAGGACATGACCCAAGTGAATATCCAAAACCTGAAGAAGTAGATGAAGATAGATTTTATGAACTTCCTGAGGAATTATTCAAAAATATGATAAAGCAAACTGTTTTTGCTATATCTCAAGATGAGAGTAAACCTATACTTATGGGAGAACTTTTAGAGGTACATGATAACGATATAAATTTAGTTGCATTAGATGGATATAGATTAGCTATTAGAAGTTCTAATATAGAAAATAACGTTGGAAATAGTAAAGTTATAATACCTGGAAAGGCTTTGAATGAAGTTAATAGAATTTTATCTGAAGAAGAAGGAACTTTTAAAATAGCTTTTACAGATAAGCATTGTGTTTTCTTAATTAAAGATACAAAGATAATAACTAGACTTTTAGAAGGTGAATTTATAAATTATAACCAACTAATACCAAGAGAATATAATCTGAGAGTAAAAGTTGATACTAAAAAATTGCTAAATAGTATAGAAAGAGCATCTCTTCTGGCTAAAGAAGGTAAAAATAATTTGGTTAAGTTGTCTATAAGAGATGATAATATGACTATAACTTCTAACTCTGAAATAGGGAATGTTCATGAAGAAATTCCTATTGTATTAGAAGGTGAAGATTTAGATATTGCTTTTAATTCAAGATATTTTATAGAGGCTTTAAAAATTTTAGATTGTGATGAATTATATTTAGAACTTACAACTAATGTAAGCCCATGTATTTTAAAACCTGTAAGTGGGGATAAATATATATATTTATTACTACCAGTAAGAATTTCTGCTAATTCATAAAGTTAAACTGAAATTTTAGTTTTTTGATAAACCCAACTATTGAGTTGGGTTTATTTTATTTGTAAATAAATTCTTTGATTTTATATAGCATTTTTTATAAGAATAGGGAATCATATTCCTATTTAAATTGTGGATAAGTATAATTTATGTTACGAATTTCAAAAAAATCTGCATCTAAAATATTTCAAAGAAAGACTTTTTTATTTTATATTATGATATAATAGAGAAATGCATTAAATATGTAGGAGGAGTTTTTTATGAAGCAAATTAAAATAGATTCAGAGTTTATAAAACTAGACCAGCTTATGAAATTAGCTGATATGGTGGGATCTGGTGGCCATGCTAAGAGCATGATACAAGATGGTGAAGTTAAAGTTAACGGAAAAGTTGAATATCAAAGAGGAAAAAAAATAAGATCAAATGATGTTGTAGAAGTTGAAGGAATGAAGATACAGGTACTATAGGATAGGAGTGCTTTTTGTGTACTTGAAAAGTATCAAGCTTATTAATTATAGAAACTACGATCAATTATATTTAGATTTCGATAAAAGAATAAACTTATTGTTAGGAAAAAACGGACAAGGCAAGACTAATATACTGGAAGCTATATACTTAATGAGTATAGGAAAATCCTTTAGAACTAACAAAGATAAAGAATTAATAAGATTTAATAGTGAAAATACTTACATTGGTGGAATATTTTCCAAAAGAAACGATGATAATATAATAGAGCTAGTTATTGGAAATAACATAAAAAAAGGTGTAAAGGTAAACAAAGTTTCAATAGATAAGATTATGCAATTATTAGGAAATTTAAATGTTGTTATATTTTCGCCAGAAGATTTAAAGCTTGTAAAAGATGGTCCAAAAGAAAGGCGCAAATTTATAGATAGAGAAATAAGTCAAATAATTCCCTTGTATTATAATTACATTTCTAATTATAACAAAATACTAATTCAACGAAATAAACTCTTAAAATCTAATTACTTAGATGAAAGTTTACTTGATATATATGACGAAAAATTAAGTGAGAATGCTAGATATATATATCTGTATAGAAGAGATTTTATAAAGAAAATAGAGTTGTTATCTAAAAAAATTCATAAAAACCTAACGAGCGATTTAGAAGAATTAAAAATAGAATATGTAAATCAAATTCAGGTAAGTGGTGATGATGATTTAGAGACTTTAAAAAATAAGTTTTTGAAAAAAATAAGATCTAGTCGAAATTTAGATAAACAATACAGGACTACCAAAATTGGACCTCATAGAGATGATATTAGTATTTTTATAAATTCATTAGATGTTAGATTATATGGATCTCAAGGACAGCAAAGAACAGCTTCTATATCGTTGAAATTATCAGAAATAGAACTTATAAAAGAAGAAACATCAGAATATCCAATACTTCTATTAGATGATATATTTAGTGAGTTAGATCAAAGACGGCAGAGATTATTGATTGAAGAATTTGAGGATATTCAAATTTTTATAACTAGTGCTGAGGAGAATCATAAACTGATTTTTGAAGATAAAAAAGATGTAAATATAATTTATATTGAAAAAGGAAGGGCTAGCCAGTAGGAGGATTTTATTATGTTTTTGCACTTAGGAGGAGATTGTAACATTTTGATTAGTGACATTATATTTATACTTGATTCAAAGTGTTCTTATGATTTTAAAAAATCAAGTGAAGGAATATATGAAATGATTAATTTAACAGACCAAAATCCTAAAACTATTATAGTTACGAATTGCGATAATAAGTTTTATGTATACTATTCACCTATTTCATCGATAACCCTTTTAAAAAGAGCTGGAACAAGTAATCCTGCTTTCTTGGAAACGGAGGTAATATAATGAACAAAGAATATGGAGCAAGTCAAATTCAAGTATTAGAAGGATTAGAACCTGTAAGAAAAAGACCAGGTATGTATATAGGGTCTACTGGTCCAAGAGGACTTCATCATTTAGTTTATGAAGTAGTTGATAACAGTATAGATGAGGCATTAGCTGGATACTGTAACCAAATATACGTTTCTCTAGAAAATGATGGAAGCGTATGTGTTATAGATAATGGTCGTGGAATACCTGTAGAAAAACATCCACAAACAGGAAAGTCTACTGTAGAAACAGTTCTAACTGTACTTCATGCAGGAGGAAAGTTTGGAGAAGGTGGATACAAGGTTTCAGGAGGTCTTCACGGAGTAGGAGTATCTGTAGTAAATGCACTATCTGAATGGATTGAAGTAAATGTTAGAAGAGACGGAAAAATTCATTCGCAAAGATATGAAAGAGGAAATCCAACGTCTGATTTAAGTGTAGTTGGAACTACAGATGAGACAGGTACTACTATAAAATTTAAACCAGATGATACAATATTTGAAGAAGTTATATTTAAATATGAAACATTAGAGCACAGACTTAGAGAGTTAGCTTTTTTAAATAAAGGCATTAAGATAGTATTAGAAGATAAAAGAGCGGATAAGGAAAAGAAAAAAGAATTCCACTATGACGGTGGAATCATTGAGTTTGTAAATCATTTAAACAAGACTAGAACAGTTCTTCATGAAGAAGTTATTTATTTTGAAAGAAAAGTAGAAGATTATATAGTTGAAATATCTATGCAATATACAGATACGTATACTGAAAATATACACGCTTTTGCTAATAATATAAATACCTATGAAGGTGGAAGTCATTTAAGTGGATTTAAGAGTGCATTAACTAGAATTGTAAATGACTATTCTAGAAGAAATAGTTTCTTAAAAGACAAAGATACAAATTTATTAGGTGAAGACATAAGAGAAGGTCTTACTGCTATTATTTCTATAAAGCTTCCTGAACCTCAGTTTGAGGGACAAACTAAGACTAAGCTTGGAAATCCTGAGATTAGAAGTATAGTAGAAGGGGTTACTGTTGAAGCTTTTGGAGCTTTCTTAGAAGAAAATCCAGCAAGTTCTAGAATTATAGTAGACAAATCACTAAGATCGCAAAGAGCTAGAGCAGCTGCTAAAAAAGCAAGAGAACTTACGAGAAGAAAGAGTATTCTTGGAAGTACATCTCTTCCAGGAAAGCTTGCTGATTGTTCAGAAAAGGATCCAGCTAAGAGTGAGATTTACTTAGTCGAAGGGGATTCAGCTGGAGGTTCTGCTAAGCAAGGTAGAGACAGAGAGACTCAAGCTATACTTCCTCTTAAGGGTAAGATATTGAATGTTGAGAAATCAAGATTGGATAAAATATTAAATTCAGAAGAAATAAGAAATATGATAACAGCATTTGGTTGTGGAATTTCAAATGAATTCGATAGTGAAAAGCTAAGATACCACAAAATTGTAATAATGACCGATGCCGACGTCGATGGAGCACATATAAGAACGCTTCTTCTTACGTTGTTATTTAGATATATGAGACCTTTATTAGATAATGGATATGTTTATATAGCTCAACCTCCGTTATATAAAATAAAGAAGGGTAAGACAGAAGTTTATGCTTATTCAGATAAAGAAATGAATTCTATTTTAGATGAAATAGGAAGAAAAGGTATAACTATTCAAAGATATAAGGGTCTTGGAGAGATGAATGCTGAACAATTATGGGATACTACTATGAATCCAGATACAAGAACATTGCTTCAAGTTTCTATTCAAGATGCTTCTATGGCAGATGAAGTATTCTCTACGTTAATGGGGGATAAGGTTGAGCCTAGAAGAAACTTTATACAAGAAAATGCAAAATATGTAGATAATTTAGATGTATAAGAAGGAGAGGGGATATTTAAATGAGTGAATATAAGGATAGGATAGTCCCTGTTGAAATAGAAGATGAAATGAAAAAATCGTATATTGATTATGCGATGAGTGTAATAGTTGGACGTGCACTTCCTGATGTAAGAGATGGATTGAAGCCAGTTCATAGAAGAATTCTTTATGCTATGAATGAACTTAATTTAACTCCTGATAAAGCATATAGAAAATCGGCCCGTATTGTCGGGGACGTATTAGGTAAGTATCACCCACATGGAGATAGTGCTGTATATCTTGCTATGGTTAGAATGGCTCAAGAATTCTCTACTAGATATACATTGGTTAACGGTCATGGTAACTTTGGATCAATAGATGGAGATTCACCTGCTGCAATGCGTTATACTGAAGCTAAAATGCAAAAGCTTACAATGGAACTTTTAAGAGATATAGATAAAGAGACTGTAGATTATACAGCTAACTTTGATGATACATTAAAGGAACCTTCAGTTCTTCCGTCTAGATTCCCTAATTTATTAGTTAATGGATCTAATGGTATAGCTGTTGGTATGGCAACGTCTATTCCTCCTCACAATTTAAGAGAGGTTATAGATGGTGTTATTCATTTAATTGATAACCCAGATTGTGATGTAGATGACCTTACTGAGTTTATAAAGGGTCCAGATTTCCCAACTGGATCTACAATAATGGGTAGAGAAAGTGTTATGAAGGCCTACAGAACTGGTAGAGGAAAAGCAAGAGTAAGAGCTAAGGCTCAAATAGAAGAAACAGCAAAAGGTAGAGAGCAAATAGTAATAACAGAGATTCCTTATCTTGTTAATAAAGCTAAGCTTGTTGAAAAAATAGCTGATCTTGTTAAAGAGAAGAAGGTAGAAGGAATATCAGACCTTAGAGATGAAAGTAATAGAAAAGGTATGAGAGTTGTTATAGAAATCAAAAGAGATGCTAATGCAAATATAGTTCTTAACAAGCTTTATAAGCATTCTCAACTTGAAGATACTTTCAGTATAATAATGTTATCTCTTGTACATGGAGAGCCTAAGGTTCTTAATTTAAAGCAGATGCTATACTATTATTTAGAGCATCAAAAAGAGGTTGTAACTAGAAGAACTCAATATGAGTTAAGAAAAGCAGAGGAAAGAGCTCATATATTAGAAGGATTAAAGATAGCTCTTGATAATATTGATGAAGTTATTAGTATTATAAAGGCTTCTAAAAATGGACAAGAAGCTAAACTAAGTCTTATTGATAGATTTGATTTTAGTGAAATTCAATCACAAGCTATATTAGATATGAGACTTCAAAAACTTACTGGTCTTGAAATAGAAAAGATTCAAGATGAGTACGAAGAATTACTAAAGACTGTAAATAGATTGAAAGAGATATTAGCAGATGAGAGAATACTTTTAAATCTTATAAAGGATGAAATTACGTTTATAAGAGATAAATATGGTGATGATAGAAAGACTGAGATACAAGCAGTTGCAGGAGAAATAGATATTAAGGATTTAATTGAGGATGAAGAAATAGCTGTAACTTTAACTCATTTTGGATACATAAAGAGACTTCCATCTGATACTTATAAGAGTCAAAAAAGAGGTGGAAAGGGAATATCAGCTTTAACTACTAGAGAAGAAGATTTTGTAGAGCATCTAATAACTACAACTACTCATAGTAAACTTATTTGTTTTACTAACAAAGGTAGAGTTTATAGAATAAATGCTTATGAAATACCTGAAGGTAAGAGACAAGCTAAGGGAACTGCTATGGTAAACTTAATACCTCTTGATAAGGAAGAAAAGATAACAGCTTTAATTCCAATGGTAGAGTCTCAAGATGAAAAGTATCTTGTTCTTTGTACTAAGAACGGTATAATCAAAAAGACTGCTTTAAGTGAATTTAGAAAGAGCAATAGAAATGGATTAATAGCTATTAGCTTAAGAGAAGATGATGAGCTTATAGGAGTTAAGATAACTAACGGAGATCAAGAGATTATGTTAGTTAGTAAAGATGGTATGGCTATTAAATTCAGTGAAAAAGATGTTAGAGAAATGGGAAGAAGTGCCATGGGAGTTAAAGGTATAAGTCTTAATAAAGACAATATAGTAGTTGCCATGGAACTTGTAGATGAAGGCAGTGAACTTCTAGTTGTAAGTGAAAATGGTTATGGAAAGAGAAGTTCTGTAGATGAATATAGAATACAAAACAGAGGTGGAAAAGGCCTTAAAACGTATAACATAAATGAAAAGACAGGAATTGTAATAGGAGCTAAGGTAGTAAATGAAGAAGATGAGCTTATGATGATTAACTCTGATGGTGTATTAATCAGAATTGATGTAGCACAAATATCTAAGCTTAGCAGAGTAACTAGTGGTGTTAAACTGATGAGAACAGATGAGGAATGCTATGTAGTATCTATGGCTAAAATAGTTGGAGAAGAATAGGGGTTAAATCCTATTCTTTTTTCATATAAAATCTGATAAAATAATTTTAAAATTAATAACTTGATTTGTGTAAAAGGGGGCTTTAATGTGAGCAAAAAGAGTGGATATTTTATATTTGGAGGTATGATAGGGGCTATAATAGCTTTGTTATTTGCACCGAAGAGTGGTAGAGAATGTAGAGAAGATGTAGTGAATGTAACTAAGGATATGGTAAATGAGCCTGAAGAGTTTAAAACAAAGTTTAAGAGTTACATGAAACATATATTAGATAAATTAAGTGAAGATGAAATTATTCAAACTCAAGATGAAATAGTCATAAGTAAGACTTTTGATGAGGAGGAAGAATAAAATATGGAAATTAGTGTATGGCAATTAGGTATATTGATAATGGCTATAGGATTTGTATTTGTTTGCATAAACTTAGGAAATGCAATAAAATCATCTAGTAAAATAATAGTAAATGTAAATAAAATGATAGAAGAAAATGAAAAAAAAGTAGGTAACATAGTTACAAATTTAGATAGTATAACTGGAGATGTTGAAAAGGTAATTTCACTTGGAAGTAATATATCAGGAGTTATAGAGAGTGTAAAATTTGTAAACAAAATATTTTTCAAAAAAAAGTAAGAAGGAGCGTTGAATATGTCAATTATAATAAATAAGAGTTTTGATGATAATAAGGATGCATGGAATATAGATATACATGGAGAAATTGATATATATACGGCTAATGAGCTAAAAGATATTTTAATAGAGTGTATATCTTCAAAACCAAAAGATTTAATTTTAAATGCTTCTAATTTAGAATATATAGATTCTACAGGATTAGGAGTATTAATTGGAATATTAAAAAGATTAAAAACAGATGAAAAGGATATATATATAATTAATGCAAAGCAAAGTGTAAAGAAGCTTTTCAATATAACTGGTTTAGATAAAATATTTAAATTGGAGGGATAGAGTTGACACCAGTAATTAATAAAGAAGATAAGGAAGATAATATAATAGATACAATAGAGATGAATATGCCAAGTAAACCTGAATATGTAGGGGTTATAAGGTTAACTGTTTCTGCAATAGCGAACAGAATGGGATTTGACATAGAGGAAATAGAAGATATAAAGGTTGCTGTAGCTGAAGGATGCACTAATGCTATAAAGCATGGATTAGATAAAAATTTCTATATTAATTTTTTAGTATCTCCTAATAGTTTATCTATATTAATAAAGGATGAGGGAAAAGGATGCAACCCATCTGAGATAGAAGTACCAGATTTATTAAATCCTAAAGAAGGTGGACTAGGTCTTTTTATTATTAAAAGCCTTATGGATGAAGTGGAATTTACATCTGAAGAAGGGTCTGGCTCAATAATAAAAATGACTAAGTATTTAGGAGCTGATATTTAATGAAGAATGTAGCAAAAGCTACAAATAACAATGATAGAGTAATAGATACTAAAGAATTATTCAGAGAATATAGAGAAACAAAAGATATAGATATAAGAAATAGATTAATTGAAAATTATATGTATATTGTAGATATATTATCTAGAAAATTTATTAATAAAGGAATTGAATATGAAGATATTTATCAAGTTGGATCATTAGGTCTTATATATGCTATTGATAGATTTGATATAGAAAAAGGGTACGAATTTTCGAGTTTTGCAACTCCCACAATAGTTGGAGAAATAAAGAAGTACTTTAGAGATAAAGGTTGGGCTGTAAGGGTTCCAAGAAGAATACAGGAATTATCAAAAAAAGTAAATAAAGCTAGAATTGAGCTTCAGCAGAAAAATCAGAAGCCACCTAAGGTTATAGATATAGCTACTTATTTAGGGTGCTCTGAGGAAGAAGTTTTAGAGGCCATGGAAGCATCTCAAGGATACAATACTACATCATTAGATATAACTTATGATAATGACGGAGATGATAAGCAGGTTAAATTAATAGATTTAATGGGAAATGAAGATAAAAACTTTTCTAAAATAGATAATGAAGATTTTTTTAATAAGTTTATGAAAACTCTTGATGAAGTCCAAATCAAAATCATGAAAGATAGATTCTTTGATAATAAAACACAAAGTGAATTAGCAAAAGAATTAAATGTATCTCAAATGACAATATCTAGGATAGAAAAAAAGATAGTTATGAAATTAAGGCAAGAATATGAAAAAATATAACTAATTACTTAGGTTGAACAATTTATTTTGTGCAACTTAAGTAATTATAGTTCTATATTTAATAAGATTATATTATTTACATAAAACATTATGAATTTGGATTTAAATATATATTTAAGAAAAATGTAGAAAACTGTTGACGTATGCAATAATAAGTGATATATTATTACTTGTAGGCGACACGGTCGCAAACAATAAATGAACTTTGAAAATTAAACAGTAGGTTATAAATAAATCACAAACAGTGATTTTCGGAAACAACACATAAAGTCAGTTACTGAGTACTGACAAACTTTTA